>CAIOHW010000142.1 GCA_903858195.1 Oligoflexia bacterium
GATTGCCTCCGAGATGGCGCGCACACTCACGCCGCGCTGAGCTGCGCGCGTGCGGTCCGGAAACACCTGCACTTCGGGCTTTCCGAGCTTGTAGTCCCAGTCCAGATCCGCGACGAGTCCCGTGGCCTCGAGCTCGGCCCGAAGCTTCTCGGCTGATGCCGAGAGCTGTTCCCAATCCGATCCGCGCACCGAGAATTCGAGCGGAAATCCGCGCGAGGCGCTGAAGCCACGCATGGAAAGGTCCTGTGCAAAGACCTTCACGTCCTTGACCTGCTTGAGGAGTGTCTTGAGATCCTCCATCAGTTGCTGCTGAGTCCACTCGTCCCGGGTGGCAGGATTGATGCCGCGCTTGCCGTGGGCTTTCAAAGTGACAAAGATGATGCCCGTGTTGACCTCGCCACCGCCAAATCCGCCAACGGCCGCGTAGTAGCGCTCCACTTCGGGCCTTGCGGCCAGAAGTGCTTCGGCCTCGCGGAACTTGCCGTCTGTGTACTGGAGTGAGCTATCGACCGGAGTCTGGAGCCGCATCATGAAGCGACCCTGGTCCTGTGCGGGCACGAACTCCTTTTTGAGCATTTTAACGGAGGCAAACGAGAGCACGAGAAAGAGGCTCGCTCCGCCGATGACCTTCCAGCGATGGGCAAGCGACCACGAAAGGGATCGCAGGTAGAGCTTCTCCCAGCCCGCAAAGATCCGGTCCACCCTGCGGGCCATGCTGCCTGCGGCATGAGTCTTTGAGGTGGCCAAAAACTGCGAGCAGCGCATCGGTGTCAGCGTCAGAGCTTCAAGCAGCGATAAAAAGACGGCTGCAGTGAGCGTGATCCCGAATTGGAAAAAGAACCTCCCGATCGCGCCCTTCATGAATACGACAGGAAGAAAGATCGCCGCAATGGCCACCGTGGCGGCAATCGCGGCAAAGGTGATCTCGATCGAACCATCGAGCGCAGCCTTGAGGCGGCTTTTGCCCATCTCCGCATGGCGGACGATGTTCTCAAGCACCATGATGGCGTCATCCACCACGATGCCGATGGCGAGACTGAGCCCCAAGAGCGTGAAAGTATTGAGCGTAAAGCCCATGAAGTGCAGAAAGGTGAACGTGCCGATGATCGAGGTGGGGATCGCAAGCAGCACGTTGAAGGTCGACGACCATGAACCCAGAAAAAACCAGCACACCAGTCCCGTTAAAAGCGCTGACAAGATCAGGGTGAAGTTGAGTTCGGCCACCGACTCTTCGATGTATTGAGTGGTGTCGAAGTTCAGGTTCAGCTCGATTCCAGGCGGGAGCTGTGGGCGAACTTTTTCCATCTGGCGGCGCACGGCCTTGGCCACGGCAACGGCGTTGGCGCCGCGTTGCTTGCGGATCCCAAGGCCGATGGCGGGCTTCTGGTTGAAGCGCGAAAGCCTGCGTGCTTCGGCAAGGCCCTCTTCGATGCGCACCACGTCCTTGAGTGGGATCGTGACAAAACTCGGGCGCCCTCCGCGCTCGGAGATTCCGATCTTTGCGAGCTGATCGACCGTCTCGGCCTCGCCCAGCGTACGCACATCATACTCGCGGCGTTCGGTCTCGATCTGGCCTGCCGGAAGCTCGGTGTGCTCCTGGCGGATCGTATTCAGGATGTCACCCACCGAGAGCTCATAGCGCCTGAGGCGGTCACTCGAGGCCCAAAGGCGGATGTTTGGATCGACGTAGCCGCCCAAGAAAACCTCGCCCACACCCGGAAGGGTGCTGAATCGGTCCTTGAGCTGGTCGCGCACAAACCGCATGAGCTCACGCGTGGGCACGGCATCAGCAGCCGAGCTGACCGTGAGCCAGAGGATCGGCTGGTCTTCGGGGTTGGTTTTAGTGATGACCGGTGGATCGATCTCGCGAGGAAGCAGGCGCTGGGCCTGGGCGATCCTGGTCTGGACTTCCTGCAAGGCGGTGTCGATATTGCGGTCGAGATCAAATTCGAGCGTGATCGAGGCCGAGCCATATCGAGAAGAGCTCGAGACGTTGCGGATGCCCTGCACCGTCATCACGGCATCTTCGATCGGATCGACGACTTCGCTTTCCATGACTTCCGGGGCGGCACCTTCGTAGCCCACCGAGATGCTCAGCACCGGAAAATCGACATCCGGGAGCTGGCTGATCCCCATCCTTTTAAAGGAGATCCACCCGAACAGGATCAAGGCTGCCATCAGCATCCACGCAAACACGGGCCTGCGAATGGAAATTTCCGATAAAGTCATAGGGGTTGGGTGATAGACCTTGGGGGTTGACCGTTCAAGGGATTTTGAATACGACCTCGCGCGTCATGAGCGCGCTTCATAAAGCTTTTTTGCCCGCTTTCGCGGTGCTGGTGTCTGCCTGCGATCCCGCCGCCCTGCCACCTTCCTGCAAGGTGCCCTCGGCGATGGATCCGGTGGCAGAGACCAGGCTCGTGCTCACTCCCGAGACGCTCGCACCCACTCTTTTTCGGGGCAATCTACCCATCCATCTGGCAAGCCTCGGCGTGAGGCAGGCCAAGGAGCAGGTGAACCTTGCCCGCGCCGAACTCCTTCCGTCGATTCGACTGGGCGCCCTCGTGATGTCGGCAGGCCAACCCCAGTTTGCCTGGACGGCAGTCGAGAGCGCGCTCCCGTTTCTGGTGCCCTCCAACTGGTTTCGCGCCGGTCAGGCTGAGAAGCTCTTTGATGCACAAAGGCTCGCACTTCAGATCGTCGAGCAGAACCAGTTTGCCCAAGCCTACTCGATGATTCGCCTCTGGCAGGTGGACCGTAATCTTGAGGCGCACCTTTTTGAGGAGGCCGGCGAGGCCATGCGTGCTGCCAGCCGGATGGATCGAAGCTACGCGCTTGGGCTCGTGACGCTTGAAGAAAAGAACCGCGCTGCTGCCTGGTCGACCAACTCGGCAGCAGCCCTGGCGCAGATGCGCGAGCTGATCGGAACCGAAGTGGCGTCGATCCGGCGGGCCTTTGGACTTAGCACCGAGATCGAACTTGAGATGGGCAGCGGCTGGGACCTTCCGCCTGCATCGCGAACCGAGATTGAGGCTGACGAGCTGGGCCTTGAGCGCGCGCTCGAGGGGATTCTCGCCTCATCGCCCGAAGCACGCCAGCTCGATGCCCTTGTGGCAGCCTCGCAGCAGGCCAAGTGGTCGGCCATGTTCGGTTTTTTTGGGGGCGCAAGCCTAGGCCTTTTTCCCGACTCCTCGGGACGCATTACCGGCTCGCTCTCGGGTCTCTCGGCGGGGGCCGGGCTTAACTTTGGAGTCTCGATCATTCCAACGATTCGCCTCTCGCAGCTCAATGTGCGTGAGATGGAGCTTCGTCGCCTGGAGCTGGGCCAGGAGCTCAGGCAGGTGCTGGAGTCGCTTTTGGCGCAACTCAAGTCGACCGCCACCCAGCTTAAGCTCGCAGGCGAGCGTGAGCAGGTGCTGCTTTCGTCGTTCAGGGCGGCACGCCTCAGGCTCGATCTCGGGCTCTCGAGCCTGCGTGAGTTTGAGGAGGCCGAGGGGGCCTGGCGTGAAGCGTTCGTGGCACGCCTGAGGGCCGAGTCTCTGCTCGCGCTTTCGCGGCTCGCCTGGCAGCGCGTTTCGCAAGAGGGCTTGTTTGCCGAGCTTCCTCCCTGCATGGTTGAACTCAAGGATGCATCCTGAGTCGATTCGAACAGCAGTAGATGCGGCGATCGCCGCTGCCGAGC
>CAIOHW010000143.1 GCA_903858195.1 Oligoflexia bacterium
AAGCCTGCCTCCGTCATGATTCGCTGAATGAGCCTTCTGTTTTCATACTGGAGGCGTGTCAGGCGGCCCTGAGCGAGCCAAGCGTCCTCTTTCGGATGGGCAAGATCATGAAAAGCATCGAACTCGGTGCCCATGTCGATCTCCCGGCCGGATGGGTCTTGAATGCCCAGGTCCACCGCCATGCCGTAGCTATGGATCGATCCCAGATCCGGATCGGCAACATAGTCCTGCTGGGGCGTACCCTTGACGAAGGCAAAGAGCTTGCGCTGCATCGTGCGAGGCCTGAGCGCATCAAAGATGAGGAGGCTTGAACCCGGGCGCTCGAGCGCAAGGCTTTGCGCAGCGCTCGCGAGCTTGCCGGCCGCAAGTTCGTGTAGATAGCCCAGGTAGCGTTCGCCGTAGAGGCTGGTGGCCGTGAAATTATTGGTCGTGGCGTACCGCAGATCCAGCACGACATGGGGGAGAGTTCTAAGGTCAACGAGCATCGGGGGACAATTCAAAAAGTGGTGCGGATGAGAGGACTCGAACCTCCACACCCTTGCGGGCACTAGACCCTGAATCTAGCGCGTCTACCAATTCCGCCACATCCGCACGAGATGAGAGCCTAGGGCATACCCCAGTTATTTTCGGGGATCAAACGCGTTTCTGAGCCCCTCGCCTACGAAGTTGAGCAGAGTCAGGGTCGAAAACAGGGCCAGGGACGGGAAAAGAGCCAGCCACCAGGCGGTGGTGAAGTTTTTCTTGGCCTGATTGAGAAGTTCCCCCCAGCTCGGGGTGGGGGGGGCCAGGCCAAAACCCAGGTAGTCGAGGGCGGCAAGGCCCGTGATCCCGGCGGCGATCGCAAAGGGCGAGAAGGTGATGATGGGGGTTAGGGCGTTCGGGAGCACATGGCGCCAGAGGATTTTCCAGGTGGGAAGCCCCATGGCACGAGCCCCCTCAACAAACTCAAGTCGCCTGAGTTTCAGGCCCTCGGCTCTCAGGTAATAAGAAATGCTGATCCAGCCAAAGGTGGCCGAAATGGCGACCAGTAGCCCCATGCTGGGCTCAAAGATCGAAACCAGGATGATGAGCAGGAAGAACTGGGGCACGCTGCTCATGACCTCGACCACCCTCTGGCCGATGAAGTCGACGCGGCCCCCAAAAAAGCCCATCGAGATGCCTGCAGATACGCCAACCAGGTAGGTGATGGCCCAGACGCCAAGCGCATAAAAGAACGAGATTCGAAAGCCGTAGAGCAACCTCGCAAAAACATCGCGCCCACGGTCATCCGTGCCCATGGGGTTTTGAAGCGTCGGGGCGGACGGATAGGTCGTCACCGACTGGTTGCTCTCAAACGGATTGAAACGGACGGGCGCGAAGACGGCCCAGCCCCGACCCGTCAGATCGAGCTGGCGGTAGTCGACCGTGTAGCTGCCGGTGATGCCGAGCTCTGCGGCTCTGGGCTCCGAGAAGACCGGAAAATAGAGTTTCGAGTCGAAGCTGAGGATGTAGGGCTTGTCGTTTGCGATGAGTTCAGCTGCGAGGCTAAGCACGAACATCGCCGAAAGTACGGCGAGCGATCCATAGGCCAGGCGGTTTCGCTTGAAGGAAAGCAGGCGTTTTTGCGTGACCGGCGAAAGGCGTGGAAACGGCATCTTCATCGGCCAGCCTTCCCGAAATCAATCCGAGGGTCGATTGCCACGTAGAGCAGGTCGCTGATGATGTTGCCCACGAGGTACAAAAAGCTCTGGATCACGAGCAGCCCCATGATCACGTTGTAGTCGCGCGACAGGATCGAGCTGTAGCTCAGCCAGCCCATGCCATCGAGCCCGAAGATGGTCTCGATGAGCAGGCTTCCTGCAAAGAAGACCGAAAGGAAGTGGCCAAGTCCCGTAGCGATCGGGATGAGCGCGTTTCTGAGCGCATGCTTGAAGAGCACGCGGTTTTCGGCAAGGCCCTTGCTCCGGGCGGTGCGCACGTAGTCGCGCTTCACTTCTTCGAGCATCGAGTTCTTCATGAGTACGGTGAGTGTCGTGAAGCTCCCGATCATGTAGCAGGTGAGCGGGAGTACAAAGTGCGAGATTCGATCACCGATCCGGCCGATGAGGCTCAGGCTGTCATGGTTGTCGGAGACCACGCCCTGAATCGGAAACCAGTCCAAGAAGGTTCCGCCTCCGAAAAGGACGATCAGCAGGATGGCCAGCATGAACGAGGGCGTGGAGTAGGCCATGAAAAGCACCATCGAGGTGATGGTGTCGAATTTCTGGCCGTGTCGCACAGCCTTGAATACGCCAAGCGGAATGCAAACGAGGTAGCTCAGGATGAAGCTTGCGAGCCCGAACTGGATCGACACCGGCATCTTTCGAAGGATGACATCAGTGACGGGCTCTTCGTGCGTGAAGCTCTGGCCGAAATCGAGCCTTGCGAGGTTCTTGAGCCAGATCGCGTAGCGGACATGCAGCGGCTTGTCGAAGCCGTACTGCTTTTTCAGCGCCTCGATGACCTCCTGGTTGACCTCCTGCGAGCCGCGACCGCCTGAGCCTCCGACGGACCCCGCTTCGCCCTGGGCTTGCATGGCTCCAAAGCGGATCTGCTGGAGCTTCTGCTCGATCGGTGAGCCCGGGGCGAGGTTGATGATCACGAAGGCAATCAGCGTGATCCCGAACAGGGTCGGGATCAGGGCCGCAAGCCTCCTGACGAGATAAACCCACATGGGCTACTGCCTGATCTTCCAGGTATTCAGGCCCACGCCGTACTTCAGGGTGTCGGCCTTCTTTTCGAGCCGCCGGGTGTTCGCGTAGAGCGTGTATTTGCGGTTGAACATGAAGCTGTAGGGAGCATCTGCGGCAATCAGCTCGTGGATCTGGTTGAGCATCTTTTGGCGCTTGGACTGATCCATGCTCGCTCGCATCTGATCGATCAGCTGGTCGACGCGGGGGTTCGAGTATCCGACAAAGTTGCTGCCCGGGCTCGGGATCGAGGCCGAGTGCCAGACCTGCTTGGGATCGGGCTCAAGATCGTTAATGCCCCAGGCCAGCGTGACGGCGTCGAACTTTCGTTCGTCGAGGAGCTTCAAGAAGCTGTTCCACTCGATGGTCTTGATGTTCATCGTGATGCCGAGCTTCTTCATGTCCTCCTTCACGATGGTCCAGTACTTCTCGCCGTCCTTGTTGGCGTTCAGGAGCGTGAATTCAAAGGGCGTGTCGCGTCCGTCGACCATACGCGAAAGACCGCGCTCACCGAGCTTCCATCCCGCCTTCTCAAGCAGCGCGAGCGCTTTCTTGGGGTCAAACTCGACAGCATTGACCTTGGATGAGGTCGCAGTGCTCTTGTTGCCAAAGGGGCCTCGGGCCGGCTCACTCAGTTCAAAGAGGAACTTCTGGATCATGAACTCGCGGTTCACGAGGTGGCTCATGGCCATGCGCACGTCCCGGTCCTTGAAAAACGGGTGCTTGAAGTTCCAGGCGATGAAGCCGTAGTTGAAGTTGCTCGAAGCCGAGTTTTCGGCCTTTACGGCCTGCACCTTGGTGCTCCACTCCTGTCCCTGGGTCTTTTGCATGAACTGCTCCGGGGTGAGCGGGATCATGTCGAGATCACCCTTCTTGAGCATCTCGAGCGCGACAGCTTCTTCCTTCACGGGGCGAAGCAGGATGCGA
>CAIOHW010000144.1 GCA_903858195.1 Oligoflexia bacterium
ACCGACCCGTTCTCGGGCGGTCGCAACTTCTGCAACCACCTCTCGGTTCGTGAGTGGAACGTCGTTCCGATCACGTCCACGATTGAAACCCAGTACCTGACCTCGATCGGGTCTGCGATCGCGCAAAAGCGCGAGAGCAAGGACTCGATGACCATCGTAACGGGTGGCGACGCGGGAACTGCCGAAGGCGATTTCGCTGGAGCTCTGGTTTGGTCGAGCAGGCCCGGAAACGAGCTTCCGCTTTTCATGATCGTGACCAACAACCAGTGGGGCATCTCGACTGCTGCCAACACGCAGCACGGCGACAAGGTGATTGCCGATCGCGGCAAGGCCTTCGGAATCAAGACCCGTCTGATCAACGGATTGGACGTCGAAGAGAGCTACTTCGCGATTCAAGAGGCGATGAGTTACATCCGCACTGAGCGCAAGCCCTTCCTGATGGAAGCCAAGGTGACCCGCCTCTTCGGACACAGCTCGGCAACGGGCGCGAACTTCATCCAGGGCGAAGAAGATCCGATCGTGACCTTCGAGGCCCAGCTTGCCGCTGCCGGCATCGTGTCTCCCAAGGAGGCAAACGAGGTCCGCGAGCGTTACAATGCGGAGATGCTTGAGATGGCCAAACGCGTGAAGGAGGAGCCGATGCCGGATCCTTCGACGATCTATGACCACACCTTTTTCGGTCAGAAGGGCAGGTACTTCTAAATGGCAACCATGGTTCAGGCCATTCGCATGGCCCTGCATTACGGCGAAGAGAACTTGGGCGTAAAAGACATCTTCGGCGAGGACGTCGGTCCTCCGCTCGGAGGCGTGTTTACCGCCACCCAGGGTCTCAAGACGACTTGGAACAGCCCGCTCGACGAGCGCGGAATCATCGGTGCTGCGATGGGGCTTGCGTTTGCAGGCTCACGCTGTGTGGCTGAGATCCAGTTCTGCGACTACATCTACAACACGATCGACCTGCTCAAGCTTGCCGGCAACCAATGCTGGGCCAGCAACGGCATGTGGAACCTGCCGATGACGGTGATGACGCCGGTCGGAAGCGGGATTCGCGGCTCGATCTACCACTCGCATTCCTTCGATGCGACCATGACCCACATCCCGGGCTGGAAGGTCGTCATGCCTTCGACTCCGCTGGATGCCTACGGCCTCATGATCTCGTGCCTGAAGGATCCGAACCCCACGATGTTCCTCCTCCCCAAGGCGCTGACCCGTGTTCGCGGCGAAGAGCTGATTCCGGGGGAGCCCACCGACGAGAAGGAACTCAAGGCCATGATCGATGCGCCGCTGGGCGATCGTTCGCAGTGGAGGGCCAAATGGCCCAAGGTCACCGACTACAGTGTTCCGCTTTCGGTCGCAAAGACCGTCAGGTCGGGCGAGCACGTGACGGTGGTGAGCTACGGCCGCACTCTTCCGCTCTGCGCGCAGGCTGCAGACGAGTTGAGGAGCGAGGGAGTTTCGGCAGAAGTGATCGACCTGCGCACGCTCTGGCCCTATGACTGGAACGCGATTGTGGAATCGGTCCGCAAGACTGGCCGCGTGCTCTTTGTGAACGAAGACACCGAGGTGACGAACTTCGGCGAGCACCTGATTCGTCGCACCGTGGACGAGCTTTTCTACGAGCTCGAAGCTCGGCCGAAGCTTCTGGCAGGTGCGTTCACGCCGGGCGTGGGTCTTGCCGACCCGCTCGAGATGGCCAGCGTCCCGCAGCTCGGATCGATCCGCGATTCGATCCGCGATCTGGCTCGCGAGCGCGCTTAGTCATCAGGACAAGTTGTAAGAGAGGGAAGGCCGGCTCCAGGGAATGGAGCCGGCCTTTTTTTCGTCGTCATTTCAATCGGTGTCTTGCCTGACACAGGTCATGAGGCGTCCAAGCAGAGCTCCGAAGGTGAAGAACCCGCATGGCGTGCTAAACTTGGCGACGGGGGATTGCCTCATGGCTCTTCGGAAAAATCGGATGGCTTTTGTGATTTTGGCGCTCACGCTCGGAGTGGGCTGCCTGCCGGTCGGGCGAGATGACGGGAATTCGCCGATAGTGCGCCCACCAGATGTGGGAATCGATTCAGTTTTGGTTTGGGTCTGTTACTCAGCGGATCTCAAATCTTGCTTCGAGGGCATGGGCCTTGGGACCGCCGTGCAGGGTTCTGATTTTCAGGGACGAGCCGAGTGCGCTTCGTATGACGGAGGCACTGCTGTGTTCGGCACTGACATGGATTGTTCTGATGCCTTCCGAGCTGGAGCCAAGTCGGTCGTAGCCCGTTGTCTGCTGCCCAGTGACAGTGCAGGCGGAGTCACGAATGTCCAACCTGCGAGCGTGAAATACTACACGGACCAGTTTGCTACAGCGCCTGAAAAGGACTGCCAGGAGTTAAAGGGCGAGTTTCAACCGGTGCAGTGACAAAAAAGGGGGTTTTCTTGATCTCACATTTGAAGTCGATAGGGTTGCTCATCTCCATCGCCTCGCTCTGCGCGAGCTGCTTGCCGTTGGACTCGACTGTCCGTATCGATGACCCCGAAATTCCCGAGCCCTGCCCGCCGGTTTCGGGCGTAGGGGTGAGCTCGTCTGCCAAGGGCGGAGGAGCCCTGCAGATGACTTCTTGTGTCGGGCCGGTTCCGATGAAGTTCGCCTGTTACGTGTCAGATCTGAACTATTGCCTCGAGTACAGTGCGCCTGTGGATGAATCCGGGGGGCTCAGTGCGGATGTGTTGAGCGCCGTCAGTGCGAAGCAAGCGGAGTGTCTGGCACTGAGTGGTGATGCGGGCGCGATGACGTTTGTGCAAAATCAGGGATGCGAAAACCTTTATTCTGGCAGTGGCAGCAGACCGGCCGCAGTCTGCCATGTGCTGTCCAACTGGGATACCTTGTATTTCCCTCAGCCCAACGCAGAGCGGGTGTATCTGGGGGCTCTGAGCAAGTATTACGGGCCAGAATACGGCGGCTCGGCCGAAGTGGAATGTTTCCGGGATGCGGGACAGTATTACTCGCTCGAGTGAGCCTTCGCGTAGACGAGCGTTCCACCGACGACTGCAAACGGAAGCAGGAAGGCTGAGAAAAACGGGATCGAGAATCCGGCAAGCAGCACAAGCCCAAACCCAAGCGAGCGGGCCGGGTTTGCGGCGAGAAACCCAAGCGAGCGCATGAGACCTTCATCGCGGCGGGTCTGGGGATAGGCCAAAAACTGAAGTGCCATGCCCAGGGCGAGAAGCACCGGGCCTGCAAGCCCCAGAAGCGGGATCGCAGAAACGAGAAGCCCCGCTCCCGAAAGGGTGAGGCTTGCCAGCGACTTCCAGAAATCGAGCTTGAGCCTGCGCCAGTGGGCGCGGGACCACCATCCTTGAAGCGCCGCAGCACGAGGAAGCGGAGGATCGGTGTAGGCCTCGGCGAGCTCGGCAAGCCAGTCCGAAAACGGAATGGCCACGATCGCCGAGAGCCAGAGCGTGAAGAGCGCTCCCAGAATCCAGCTCGTGCCCGCGACCAGCCACTCGAGTGCCGTGGCAAGCCATCCGGTGATCGAAAAGCCTGTCGTGAGTGCCAGCCACGCGAGAAACGAACCGCCGAGCGCCATCGCCTGATGAATGAAAAGCCATCCCACCGCTCCTGCCACGGCCCACGGGAACAGGCAGGCCACCCAGAGGCGGGGGTGTAAAGCCACTAGCTTGAGGGCTTGAAAGGGAGCGAGCGCCCCTTCTGCAAAATGCACGAAAGGGGAGAAAACCACGCTTTTTGACTTTTCATTCTGCACGGTAGCTCCTAGCTTGCCTGACATGAGCGAAACTTCACAGAGTCTACCTGCTTCGGTTCAGCCCAGGCTCCAGGTCTCCAATATCTTTTGGATCACCGTGGTCCACCTCTTGGCTGCCTACACCGTGTTCTGGCACTTCAGCTGGACCGGGGTGGCCCTTGCCTTTGCTCTGCACTTTAGCCTGGCCACGATCGGGGTCACGCTGACCTACCACCGCCTGCTCACGCACCGCGGATTCAAGGTGCCGCGCTGGCTTGAGTATGCGCTTGCCACGATTGGCACGCTCTCGGCGCAGGGCCCTTTGATGATCTGGGTGGCCGAGCACCGCCTGCATCACCGTTATTCGGATACGGAGAAGGATCCGCATGACGTGCGTCGCGGTTTCTTTTACGCCCACATGGGGCACCTGTTTTATCACAAGGATTTTGAAGACGACCGTACCCAATGGCTCAAGTACGTGCCGGACATGGCCCAGCACCGCTACTATCACTTCCTGAACGACTACAGCGTGCTCGTCGCGCTGCTGACGCTTCCGGTTCTGTACTGGGCGGGGGGCTGGGAGTTCGTGCTCTGGGGTGGATTTGTCCGCGCGGTCATCATGCTCCACGCGACTTGGTTTGTGAATTCGGCCTGCCACATGTGGGGCTACAAGAACTACCCGTCGCGTGATCTGGCCACCAACTGCTGGTGGGCTGCGATCCTCGCTGCGGGCGAGGGTTGGCACAACAACCACCACTCGCAGCCTGCCGTGGCGGCCCATGGGCACAAGTGGTGGGAGTTTGATCTCACCTGGATCATGATCCGCCTGCTCGAGCGTCTGGGTCTTGCGTGGGACATCAAGCGTCCGGCTGCTTGGCTTGCGGGGGCTGCTTCGTCTGTCGCTGCCGTGCCCGTTACGGGCGAAGAGAACCTCGGGTATTAAAGGGTAAAGTCCGCCTCTTGCAGCCCCCAAGCTGCATGAAGGGTCTCCTCAAGAAGCGAAGGCAGGAATGGCTCGACGAACGGCTCCACCCCGGTGATCCGGAGCCCGAGTTCGGCGCGCCCGGTTCGATCGAACAGCAGCTCGACATGGTCGAGGAAGGGAGCCTTAAGGGCGACCAGATCCTCCATGAGCATGGTCGCGTTCCCGCATCGGAGTTTGATGCCCGCAGGGGAGAGCCGCTTGCTGCCGATGAGCTCATGGCGCTTGAGTGCTATGATCTGGACCTTGCCGAGGAGTCTCGTGAGGGGAGCGAGATGACCGGCGACGAACATTCAAGCGGCCTGCAGGGCGGCGAAAGCGAGCTTCAGACGCAGCCGCACATCGATAGCGGCATGCCGGGCGAGCAGAGCCGGCACGAGGCTTGGTTCGAACGGCATCAGGAAGACTTGGGTCTGGCTCGTCTGGTTCCGGAGGAGGCCGAGATCCGACGCGGGCGCAGGCGGCGGTAGGTCGCATGCGCATCGACCTGCTTTCGTGCGGCTCGAAAGGCATCCCTGAGCGCGACATGGAGATCTTCATGAGCGCCGTCGGCTGCAGGTTCGCGCGCCACCACGACCTCGCCTCGGGGCAGGGTGAGTCGAATCCGGACATGTCGAATCCGTCCCTGGCGATTGTGACGATGGGGCGTTTCGAGGGTGACCGTGCAGCGGATCGGGCTCCCGCGCGAGTGCCCGCCCAGGATCCGCTGCAGCCTGAGGAGCCTCGCGTGGATCTCGACCCTGAGGGCGTGGGTGGGAGTGAAGTTGCGAAAGATCAGCATCGGCGATTCGACGGATTGAGGAAGGGGCAAAGTGGCCATGAGAACCGGGGCTGCGAATTTGGTGCCCGTGTCGTACCCGTGTCCTACATGACATGCCCTGTGATTTTACGGGCGCCTGGAGCCAACCTCGGTCATAATTGAAGCCGGGGGTGTCCCAGTCGGAATGCGTCCGCACCATGGCAAAAGTGTGATCAGGAGTCTAAGAGCCGCCTGCCTCAGTGTGGCGTGGTTTGCCGCGCTGGCAGGGGCGAGTGCCCCGTTGCGCGCTGCAGCCGCCGACTTCAGTTCGTTTCAGTCTTCAGGGGCGTGGGATGCTCTCCAAACAGGAAGCCTCTCGGGACTTCTCACCAGCTGTCAGGGGTCTACTTTTGCCGGGGCAGCCGGCACTCTGGCGTCATGTCTGGCTGCTCCTCCGGGAGACCTCAAGGAGGCCTCAAGCAGCCTTGAATGCGAAACCTTTCAGGGTGAGGGCGGATTCAGCGTC
>CAIOHW010000145.1 GCA_903858195.1 Oligoflexia bacterium
CGAGTGCCTGCGCGAGGGCCTCTACCTCAAGGGTCCCAAGCACATCAGCGGTGACATCTCGGGAAGGATGGCGATTCTCGGTGAGACCCATACGGGTAGTTTTGCGGTTTCGCTCGAGGAGGCCTGTTATCTCGGGATTGTTTCGAGGATCACTGGGAAGCTGGCGGGTCGAATCGATGCCTCAAACCAGGACATTGCGAGTGAGCTCTGCAACCAGATCTTCGGCTCCGCCAAGGTCACGCTCAATTCCATGGGGCATTCCATCCGGCAGGGCCTGCCCGAAGTCCGGCACCAGGTGCGGCACTCGGTGGTGCACCCGATTGAGGGGCCTTGTGTTGCGATTCGGTACTCGACTGAGTTCGGGATCTTCCAGATCGAGGCCGTGCTGACGGAGAAATAGAATCAGGGGGTGAAGGGGAATCCATCCCATCCCCCTCGCGCCCCGCGCGACTTTCAGGTACTCCAGCCTTACGCATGGGGAACAATCAGAGTTTTTCCTCTCGCACCACCCGCTTGATCCTTCTTGCAGCCTTGGTGCAGCTGCCACAACTATCACACGCCACATGGCTGGTGATGGGCACGCGGCTCGAGGTGAGGGCGTCGGGCTGCAAAGACCCCAAACGCATCACGCCAGAAAGAGTTGCAAAGCTCATTCAAGAAACCGAACGGCGCTACTCGACTTGGACTCCCGACTCGGAGCTCTCGCGATTGAACGCGGGCCGCAATGTCGCAAAGGCCAGTCCTGAGCTCGTGGCCGAACTCGAGACCGTGCTCACGATCAGTAGCCGCTGGAAGGGGGCCTTTCATCCGGGGCTCGGACGCTGGGTGCTCGCCTCGGGAGTGCGCACGGGGAGGCTTAAGCCCATTCCAGAAAGTCTCGGCCGCCCGCCCGAGTTTGTGGGCAGAGGAGTGGGCGCGGTGCTGAAAGACCCTCGCTGGGTCTTTGAAGAAGGGGGATTTGCCAAGGGTCTGGCGCTCGACCTTGCGGCCGCACAGGCGGGCGCGCCGGGGGAAGACGCGTGCGAGCTCGAGGTGAATCTGGGAGGACAAATCCTGCACCGGGGGGCAAAGCCCATTCGAGTGCAGATCGCCTCGCCGACCGACCGAAGCCGTCCCTGGGTGGAGATCACGATTCAAAACGCGTCCATCGCGACTTCGGGGCAATCCGAGAACCCGGGGCACCTGATCGATCCCACCACGGGACAGCCGGTGGCCTCGCAGGGGTCGGCAACAGCGATCCATGCATCTGCACTCGAAGCCGATATCGCCTCGACCGCCCTTGCCGTGATCGGGTCGAAGGCGGGCTCGGGTCTCGAGGCTGGCCGTGCGGTCCCACCCGGTGTCGACTGGGTCTACCTGCATCCGGACGGACGCGCGTGGGCGCCCGCCAGGCTCAAGACCCGCATCCAAAGTCTCGCCCCGCTCAAATGGCAGTGGGTGGATTGACAAACGCTCCGGAAGCTGATTATTGAGACTCGTTCTCAATAAGGAGCTTTCACCATGATTCGCCTTCCATTCGTGCTCGTCACACTTTTCATTGGGCTTGTGATTGGGCTGGTGTCAGGCACCGAGGGCCAGGCCGCACGCAAGCCTTTGCTGCGGGGCGAGCTGCCTGAGGTTGAGCTTGGCGAGCGACTGTTCAAGGACCCGCGCTTTTCGCATGCGCAGGACTTCTCTTGCGTGACCTGTCATTTTTCGCCCGATTTGCGCCGGGGCTATGCCGACTTTCAGGCGCGTACTCCCATCCCTCTGCGTCTGGAAGAAATGCGTGAGGGCGTCAATCTTCCGCAGTTCACGGTTCGCAATACAACGGCACTGATTGATCTGTTCTGGGGCGAGAAGCCCGGAAGCTCGAACCTTCTGCACTCGGATGGCGAATTTGAAACGCCCGAGGCACTCGTGGTTGCCGGGCTCACGGGCCGGAACATGGGGTGGCTTGCTTCTGAAAAGTCGGCCGCGCGCCTGCGCATCGCGGAGGTGGCCAGACTTTACCCCGAGATCGTGGGCGAAGGCGGAGAGCGCCTTTCGGATGACGAGGCGATCGAGCGCGTTGCCGGGCTCATTTCAGCCTACATGCGGAGCCTCGAGTTTTCGAAGGACGAGCAGGGAGAGTTCAATGGATCTCCCTACGACCACTTTCTGGGGCAAAATGGGCTTCCGCCCCGGCCGGCAGCGGGAGAGTCGCCCAAGCAGTATGGTGAGAGGCTCATGCAGGAGATCGAGAGCCTTGAACGCAGGGGCGCGCTCAAGTGGGTGAGCGAAGGCCCCAAGGGCGCGAGGTTTGAGCGCCACGATCAGGACTTTGCCTTCGGTGCGCGCGAGCTCGAAGGTCTCAAGATCTTTTATGCAACCGAATCCGGTCGCGCGATCCGAGGCAGGAACGGGGTGGGAAATTGCGCCACCTGCCATGCCCCGCCTGCGTTCACTGACTTTCGCTTCCATAACACCGGGGCAAGCCAGGAGGAGTACGACCAGGTTCATGGGTTTGGGAAGTTCATGACTCTTGCCATCTCGCGCTCCCTTGAGCCGAATTCTCCTTCATCCCAGTTTGCCCAGATTCCGGATCTCGCCCATCCGGAGCGCGCGGATCTCGGTGCGTGGAACCAGATGGGGAGCCATAAGCCGGTATTGCTGGCACAGATGCGTGAGACATTCTGCGGGGTCGTGCCGGTGTTTTCGAGCTGCAGTGTTGCCGAGCTCGACGAGGCTTCGATCGGGGCCTTCAAGACGCCGACCCTCAGAAACCTGGGCCACAGCGGACCGTACCTCCATACGGGCAACCGGCCCAGCATCGCAGCCGCCATCCAGATGTACATTCCGGCGGGAGTGCTGGCCCGAAGAGGACTGCTCCGCAGCGCCGATCCCGAAATGGCAGGCGTGGTCCTCACGGGGCGCGATCTTGCGCCACTGGCTGCCTTTGTCGAGGCTCTGAACGAAGACTATGAGTAGGCTCAAGTGCGGACGCAGCGCACCGGCTCCGCGTCCCATCAGCACGGCTGAGATCGATGCGTGCCGCGAGAGGCTCTCGGCGTATCTGGCTCTTCATTCCCTCCGGTTCACCGAACCCCGGTGGAAAGTGGCACAGGCGATTCTTTCTGCCGGTAGGCACCTCGACTCGAGTGAGATTGTGAGCCGCGTTCACGCCGTGAATCCGGGCGTCGGCGCGGCGACGGTTTACCGCGCGATCAAGCTCTTGTGTGATGCAGGGATTCTCGAAGAGTCACACCAGGGATTTTCGGGCCGCACGGTCTATGAACTTGCCGGAGACGAGCACCACGACCACATCTTGTGTACGGACTGCGGAGCCGTGTTTGAGTTTCATGATGAAACTCTCGAGTCTGCGCAGGAGCGCATCTCGAGACGGGAAGGGTTTGCGTTGGCGGGTCACCGCCATGTGCTGATGGGCCGCTGCGAGAAACTTTCCTCAGCACGGCGGATTCGAAAAATTTCAGGAGAAGCATCATGAAGACAGAGTTCAGTGTCGTTTCTGGCATCGTTGCCATCACTCTCGCGAGCGCCAGCTCCGGTTTTGCTGCTGAAGGCCGCTCCGCCCCCGTCTCAACTGCCGAGCTTGAGCGTCGTATCGATCTTCTGGCGCAGGAGATCGAGGGCTTGAGGCTGGGAGAGGTAGCAGCCCGAGCCGACCAGATGCAGTATGGTCTGGGGCCTGCTGCGTCGAAGGTTTATCGCACCAAGCAGGGGGTCTCGATCGGCGGGTACGGCGAGGCTGTGTACCAGAACTTCGATGCCACCCGCGATTCGGGTGTCGATGCACCGCTGCAGGACCAGATCAACCTTCAGAGGCTCGTGCTCTACTTTGGTTACAAGTTCAGTGACCGGCTGGTGCTCAATACCGAACTTGAGTTTGAGCACGCAAGCAGCGCCGGCAATCGTTCGGGCCAGAACGGGTCTTGGGGACTTGAATTCGGTTACATCGACTATCAGTGGGATCCGCGTCTTGGCCTTCGAGCCGGAAACCTGCTCATCCCCATGGGATGGATCAACGAGCTTCATGAGCCCACCGTATTTTTGGGTGTGCGCAGGCCGGATGTCGAGCAGGCGATCCTGCCCAGCACTTGGCGCGAGAACGGAGCCGGGATCTACGGAGACTGGGGGAGCCTGAGCTACCGCTCGTATGTCGTGAACGGCTTTGATGCCGGAAGCTGCCGGGGAACCTCCTGTGGCAACGGCGGTTTTGATGCGTCTGGAATTCGCGGAGGCAGGCAGAACGGATCGCGGGCACTCGCGCAGGATCTTGCGTGGGTGAGCCGCCTCGACTGGATGCCCGTAGCCGGGACAACGCTCGGTGGCTCGGTCTATGTCGGAGATGCAGGCCAGGATCAAACGACCGAATCCATCGAAGACGTGCCGCTTCGAATCGCCGAGCTCCACTTCGAATATCGCCGCTCGGGCTGGGAAATTCGCGGGCTTGGCGCGCACACCTGGATTGGAAATGTTTCAGGCCTGAATGCCGCGCGTGATCCTGCACTCACGGGATCGGCCGGTGTGGGGTCGCGTCAGTACGGATTTTACGGTCAGCTGGGGCGTGCCTTTGGTGCGGGCTCCGGACTCGTGACCACTCCGTTTGTGCGCCTCGAGCAGTGGGACACTCAGGCCGAGGTGCCGGCTGGATTTTCGCGCGATCCGGCGCGCCTGCAGCGAAACCTCACCTGGGGTGTGCAAGTCAGGCCAAACGGTGTGGGCGAACAGCTTGTGCTGACGGCCGAGCTGCAGAATTTTTCAAACGGAGCGGGGACTGGGCTCGATCAGCTCAACCTCGGCATGGGGTTCATCTTTTGAGGGCGAGCTCGCTTCAGGCCGCCAGTGTGCTGGTGGTGGGGCTTTTGCTTCCCCTCGTCGTGCACGCGCGCGTAATCCAGCACACCGAGTCGTTTCTCGATGAGCTCTCGCAAGGGTGCAGTCGCACGCGAAGCACGCACTACTTGACCGAGGCGCAAAAGGGGCGTCTGCCCGGGGGGGTGGCTTCGGTGATCGTGCGCCATCGCATCGGGTGCAGCGATCGCTTTGTTTACTTTGACTCGCACCGAGTGCGCTCACAGGCCGAGACGCTTGCCGTGGTGGTCGATGCCAGGGGACGGGTGGATCAGGTCCGCGTGCTCTCGTTTGACGAGCCCGAGGAGTACCTTCCCAAGCCCAAGTGGTTTTCGACTTTCGGCGAAAAGCGCCTTTCTCCGGGGCTTGCGCTCCAGAGTGAAATTCCGATGATCACGGGGGCGACCCTGTCTGCGCGAGCTGCGACCGACTCAGTGAGGCGCATCCTGTCGGTGCATGCCGAGCTGGGTGCCGGGGATGTTCCGTGAATCTTCGCACACGCGTGATTTTTCACTCAGCCAATGCTGCCGTGAGCGTGTCGGGCCTGATCTACGCTGCTGCAATGTGGGTTCTCGAGAAGCCGCCGTCTGAGTACGGCACTCCGATCCATCCGCTTGAGCCCGCATTCAAGGGTGCCCATCTCATGGCAGCCCCCCTCATGGTCTACGCGCTGGGCTGGATCTGGCATGCCCATGTGCAGGGGCAACTCAGGCGCGGCGGCCCGCGAAAGCGCCGCTCAGGGCTTGGGCTCGTGATGCTTGCGGCCCCGATGATCCTTTCGGGCTCAGCCTTCCAGCTTGCGGTGGACGAGGGGTGGCGCACGTTCTGGTCCCAGCTTCATCTGTGGAGTGGAGTGCTTTGGGTCGTGGCTTCGCTGGTGCATCTCAGGCGCCCAGGGCCTCGGTAGACTGCAGCCGCTCCTTTGCTTTACGGATCGCCTCGAC
>CAIOHW010000146.1 GCA_903858195.1 Oligoflexia bacterium
CTGCCGCACGGTCACTTCCATGTCCTTCGCGGTCCTTCGCACCACATAGTCCATCCAGTTGGACGGCATTCCCTCGAACGTCTCAGGGGTCGGCCCCTGCACAATGGTGCCGTTGTTCTTCATCTCATCCATGGAATAGCTCTCGAGCTTGCCGAGGTCTCCGCAGAGGCTCGGCTGCAGGGTGCAGCGGATGGTGATCTCTGCCCCATATCGGCCGCCTGCAATACGCATCGGCTCGGTCTTCCAGACGGCTTCATCGCAACTTTCCTGAAGCGACTGCGGCACCGGGCTGCCCGAAACACCGAGGATCACACTCATGACTTTGAACAAGGAGATGAAGGGTTGAGCCATATACAAACGGCTATCCGAGGCTTTCCGAAAAATCCAGCAGGCGCTTTTTTTGCCATGCTAGGTTTGCATCATGCGCAAAATCTACGTGGGAAATCTTCCGTTCTCGACGACCGAACCCCAGTTGATTCAGATATTTGAACAGATTGGTCAGGTGCAGTCAGCGCGCATCATCACCGACTCGGGCTCGGGCCGATCCAAAGGATTTGGCTTTGTGGAGATGGCCAATGAGATGGATGCCGCCAAAGCGATCGAACGGTTCGATGGGGCTGAATTCGAAGGCCGCCCGCTCACCGTAAGCGAGGCCAAGGGTGGCGTGGAGCCCCGTCGGCGTCATCATTGAGAAATGGGAGTCAGGCCGCCTTTTTACTGGCTACCGTGAGTTCGACCCTGCCCTCGACACCGGGCAGGAGCGAGTAGACCAGATCATCAAACTCGGGGCCGCTGAGCCCCTCGCCTGTTGCAAGCTTTTTAAGCTGCTGGAGTGACGCGGTGAGCTGCTTGTAGTCCACCTTTCCCGTGTGCTCGGCCTGCATATAGACGGCCGAAATCCGCTCCATGTACTGCTGCCTGACCTGCTCCAGGAAAGTTTCACGATCCATGGCAGACTCTTCGGCAGAATCTTGACCCCGCTTGAGGGGAAACCTCCGGAAAGCGCCGTTGCCCCGGTCAGGCCTGACACAGGGAATGAAACGGGTATCGGTAACTCTGCGGCGGGGCGAAGGTTTCCTTGATCGTCCGGGGAGAGATCCAGCGGTAGAGGTTCAGCGCCGATCCCGCCTTGTCATTGGTTCCTGAAGCACGCGCCCCTCCAAAGGGCTGCTGGCCAACCACGGCGCCTGTGGGCTTGTCGTTGATGTAGATGTTTCCGGCGGCATTTCGGAGCTTGCGCGAGAGCTGCGCCACGACCCTGCGATCACCCGCAAAGATCGCGCCCGTCAGCGCATAGGGGCTCGTGGAGTCACACAGATCCAGCGCCTCATCCATCTTCGACTCTTCGTAAGTCCAGACCGTCAGCACGGGGCCAAAGATCTCTTCGACCATGGTCTTGAAACGAGGGTCAGTGGTCTCAAGGATCGTGGGTTGGACGAAGTAGCCGCGACTCTTGTCGCCGCCCCCGCCCACGAGGATCTTTGCATCCTTCGATTCGCGGGCAAACTTCTGGTAGCCCGAGATCTTGTCAAACGAACGCTCGTCGATCACGGCGTTTACAAAGTTCGAGAAGTCACGAACGTCGCCCATCTTGAGGCCCGCAGTCTCCTCGATCAGCCGTGGCCGGATCTTCTCCCAAAGGCCGCGCGGCAGGTAGGCGCGCGATGCGGCCGAGCACTTCTGGCCCTGGTACTCAAAGGCACCACGAACGAGCGCGGCTACGAGCGCATCGGGGTCTGCACTCGGATGGGCAAAGACAAAGTCCTTGCCGCCCGTCTCGCCCACGAGACGCGGATAGGAGCGATAGCTTGAGATGTTCTCACCCACGGTCTTCCAGATCGACTGAAAGGTCGTGGTCGAACCCGTGAAGTGCACGCCCGCAAGATCCCGATGGCGAACGAGCACCTGCGAAGTGAGCGGCCCGTCGGCAGCCACCAGGTTGATCACACCGGGAGGCAGGCCTGCGGCCTCGAAAAGCTGGTAGGTGTGCCAGGCAGCGAGCATCTGCGTGTCCGAAGGCTTCCACACGCAGGTGTTGCCGAGCAGCGCAGGGGCGGCGGGAAGATTCCCGGAAATGGCAGTGAAGTTGAAGGGTGCAATCGCCAGCACGAAGCCTTCGAGCGGCCGGTAATCCGTCTGGTTCCACACTCCGGGGCTCGAGATGGGCTGCACACCGAGCATCTGGCGGTAGAAGTCGACGTTGAAGCGCAGGAAGTCGATGAGCTCGCAGGCCGAGTCGATCTCAGCCTGATACACGTTTTTGGACTGTCCCAGCA
>CAIOHW010000147.1 GCA_903858195.1 Oligoflexia bacterium
CTTGAGTCGATACAAATCAATCAGGTTTGCCGAGTAGCTGCCAAACTGAAGCTTGTGCTGCCACACGAGATAAAACAGGGCGACCAGCATCAGCAAAGAGCCCAGCATCGTGTAGATGAAGAGTTTCATCGCGGCGTAGATGCGGTCCTTGCCCCCCCAGATCCCGATCAGGAAGTACATCGGAATGAGCATCGCCTCCCAGAATACGTAGAAGAGGAATGCATCCAAGGAAACGAAAGCCCCCAGCATCGCGCTCTCGAGGGCAAGAAGAAGGAAGTAATACTCCTTCACGCGCTCTTCGACGGCGGAGTACGATGCGAGCACGGCAATGGGCATGAGGAAGGTCGTGAGCATCACGAGCCAGAGGCTGATGCCATCCAGGCCCAGGCGATAGCTCACCCCGAGCCCGGGGATCCACTGAGCAAGCTCGTTGAACTGAAAGTCGGCCAACGCCGGGTCAAAGCGACCCAGAAGCACCAACGACAGAGCAAAGCAAAGCAGCGTGCCAGCCAGCGCCCAGTGGCGGGAGAGTCCTCCCTTTTGCCCTCCGGGGAGGAAGATTCCGATCACAGCCCATGCGAGTGGGCCGAATACCAGCAGGCTAAGCGGGTGATTTTCAAAAGGAGCCATAAATGAGGTACCCCACGGTCACAAAAAGGCCCAAGAGAGCCACGAGCGCATAAACCTGGATGGATCCGGTCTGGATCGCCTTTGCTGATTGGCCGGTCCAGGCGCTGAGGCGCCCCAGTCCGTTAACAATGCCGTCGATGACTGCGACATCCAGCCAGCGCCAGAGGCCCCTGGAGAGCCGCATCAGGGGCCGAATGAGAATCGCCTCATAGGCCTCGTCCACGTACCACTTGTTGAAGACCACCTTGTGGGCACCCTCGAGGCGCTCACGGAGGCGCGCCACTGCGGGCAGGTCCCGATAGAAGCGCAAGGCAATGAAGATGCCGACCAAGGCGCCGGCAACACTGGCGCCCATCAAAACCCATTCGCTGCTCGCCGTTACGCCCGGAGCAAGCTCATGGCTGGTATGGATCACCGGCTCCAGCCAACCCTGAAGCCAGCTGTGGTGCGGAATTCCCATGAGTCCGCCGACTGCACTGAGGATCGCCAGCACCCAAAGCGGGCCGGTCATCACCCAGGGAGACTCATGTGCATGCCCTGCCTCATCCGTGCGGGGCTTGCCCAGGAAGGTCACCGACCACAGGCGGGTCATATAGAACGCCGTCATGACGGCAGTGGCCGCTCCCAACACCCAAAGCGCGACCGATCCCCTGGGAGACGAGTAGGTGAGCCAGAGGATTTCATCCTTGGAGAAAAAGCCTGAAAAGGGCGGGAGTCCACAGATGGCAAGCCATGCGACGGTGAACACGAGGAAGGTCTGCGGCATCTTCTTGCGAAGCCCGCCCATCTTGAAGATGTCCTGCTCCTCGTGCATCCCGTGGATCACACTGCCGGCACCCAAAAAGAGCAGCGCCTTAAAAAATGCGTGCGTGATGACATGGAATACGCCCGCGACATATCCGCCCACGCCGCAGGCAAGAAACATATAGCCGAGCTGAGAAACCGTGGAGTAGGCGAGCACCTTCTTGATGTCGCTCTGGACCATGGCGATCGTCGCCGCAAGGAACGCCGTGAAGACGCCCACGCCGGCCATTACGCCCGTGGCCATCGGGGCGGCGTCGTAAAGAAAGCTCAGTCGCGCGACCAGATAAACGCCCGAGGTGACCATGGTGGCAGCGTGGATCAGCGCAGAAACGGGCGTCGGTCCCGCCATCGCATCCGGGAGCCAGACATAGAGGGGAACCTGCGCCGATTTGCCCATGCAACCCACAAAAAGCAGCAGGCCGATGGCAGACAGGGTCGCAAAGTCAGCTCCCGCGGGCAGCAGTCCGCCCGAGGTGTGATGGAAGGCATCGCGAATGGCCGCGAAATCGAGCGTGTGGAAGGTCGTGAAGATCAGGAACATGCCGAGAAGGAATCCCAGATCACCCACTCGGTTCACGATGAAGGCCTTCTTGCCGGCCGAGGCCTTCTCGTCATCGGTATACCAGTACCCGATCAGCAGGTAGCTGCAGAGCCCCACGCCTTCCCAGCCCAGGAACAGGATGGGGAGGGAGGCGCCCATGACCAGCATGAGCATCGCAAAGCAAAAGAGGTTCAGGTAGCTGAAGAACTTTCCGGGCGTTTCGTCATGGCTCATGTAGCCGACTGAGTAAACGTGGATCAGGAAACCGACGCCGCTGATGACCAGCGTAAAGAGTGTGGAGAGGGGGTCCACCCGCAGTGTCATCGGAACCGAGAGCTCTCCGGCCTGAATCCACGAGAACAGCGTCTGTTCGACGAAGCGGGCGTCTGCCGGCATCCCCTTGAGCTGCAGGAAGACCCTGAGGCTGACCAGAAACGAGCCCAGGATGGCCAGGCTCGCGATCGTCCCGGTGACCCCGGAGGATGCCTTCTTTGCGCCCGGTCGGCTCTGGACAAGCGCATACCACAGGCCGTTGATGGCAAAGCCGACAAGCGGAAACAGCGGGATCAGGGCGAGCATGGATTCTAGTCCCTCAGGATTTGGATCTCGTCGGTGTCGACGGTCCTCAAGGTTCGATAGAGCGCAATGACGAGGCCAAGCCCAACTGCTGACTCGGCGGCCGCCACAGTAATGATGAAAAAGACCGACATTTGTCCGCCCAAGTCCGAAAGCTGCCTCGAAAAGGTGACGAATGTCAGGTTGACCGCATTGAGCATGAGCTCAATGGACATCAGGATGATCAGCACATTGCGCCTCACTAGCAGGCCAAAAAGGCCCACGAGGAAGATCATTGAGCAAAAGGACAGGATCACCCATGGCTCAACGGCTTGAAGTTGCATCTTGAGCCCCCTTTCTGGTGTGGCGCTTGGCAATGGCTACGGCGCCAACGATTCCGGCGAGCAGCAGGACCGAGGTGAGCTCAAACGGGAGAATATACTCGGAAAACATGAGCTCGGACAGGACCCGCGTGTTTCCCCCCGCCGCCGCCACGGCCTCGGGAGTATACGGGCCCGGAGCCATTTCGCCGCCGCCCGTACGAAAAACCCGGGTCATGACCATAAAGAGGCCAGCAACCACGACGGCTGCAGCCGCGCGAAACCAGCGGGGCGTGCGCCCGAGGTCGAGCGAAGGGACATCCGTGCTCAAGAGCATGATCACGAAGATGAAAAGCACCATGATCGCGCCTGCGTAAACGAGCACCTGGAGAGTCGCCACGAGGTGGGCGCCCAGCGTTGCGTAAATGCCGGCAAAGGCGAAGAAAACCATGACGAGGCTGAAGGCGCTCGAGACCGGATTTCGCCTCAGAACGGTCATCACAGAAAACGCCAGCGCGAGCCCGGCAAAGAGATAGAAGGCTACCGGAGAAATTCCGCTCATTTGTGGCCCCGCTGTTCCATCAGGTACTTCTTGTCGTAGGCCTCACGCTCGGTGAGGCTCATTTCGTAAATGTTGCTCAGCTTGATGGCATCCTTCGGGCATGCCTCTTCGCACATGCCGCAGAAGCAGCAACGAAGCACATCGATCTCGAACTTGACCGGGTACTTCTCCTTGTCCTCGCGCTCGCCGGCCTCGATATGGATGCACTCGGCCGGACAGACGGTCGGGCAGAGCATGCACGCCGTGCAGTTCTCCACCCCGTTGACCGCCTTGATGTAGTGCATGCCTCGGAAGCGGTC
>CAIOHW010000148.1 GCA_903858195.1 Oligoflexia bacterium
GTTGCGTCTGTATCCTCGCTGGGGTCTGTTCCGGCGGCCCCTGCTGCGATCTGGTTGAACCAGTTCGAAGTGTCGTAGCCGAGCTCGCGCGAGTGGTTGAGCGCCAGGAGCAGCACCACTTGTTGTCGTGGTCCCACGAGGCCTCCACCGCCTGAAAGAGCCGAGAGGCCCGCAACCGCACGCTTGAAACGCTGGCGATTGGCGGCGAGCCTCGGCTTTTTCTTATTTCGTTCCCGGATCGAGGCTTGGATGTCTCTCAATGCCGGATCACGACGAAAGCGCTTGGGGACCGATGCGCGCGTGGGCCCGGCAGGATACCCCGCCCCCGCAGGCCTGGCTGCATCCCATTCGCGCGAGTAATCACGATACGACCGGTCGGGCGGGTTGAGCGCAGAGTCGGGTCGGCGGGAGGGAGCCATAGGGGCGGCTGCGACCGAGGCGGGGCTTCGGGCCGTAGCGGCCGACTGCGCTGGAGTGAAGGCCGTTTCAAGCGCGAGTGGACTTGCTGCCTGAGGGTCTGGCGCAACTTGAGCCTGCTGAGGGCTCCAAGATCGGTAGCCTCCATAGGCTGCCGCTGAGAGCGCGAGGATGCCTGCGATCACACGGCTGTCCCCGTGACTGGAAGGCGAGGCTGGCTTGAACCCCTTGGACATGGCCTTTCGATTATGAGCCGAGTGCCAAAGGGTGCAAAGATGTGTCAGAGCCGACTCAGTCGGCGAGCGCTCCCGTGTTCAGGTCCACTGCGGTGGCAGCGCTGACGGGTACACCGCGATAAGCTGCAATGCGTCCTCCCACCCAGAGCGAGGTGCCCGAGACGGCAAGGCTGCTGACGGTGTTGCTCATTCCGGTGGCCTGAGTAAAGGCCGTGTCGAGATCTCCGGTGGTGAGGTTGAGCTTGGCAAGCCTCTGGGCAGTCTGGCTTCGGTAGGTGGCAAAGCCGCCTCCGACGTAGAGAGACGAGCCCGATACGGCAAGCGCTTGGACGCCGGAGTCCAGACCGGTAGCCTGGGTAAAGGCAGTATCGAGATCTCCGGTGGTGAGGTCGAGCTTGGCAAGCCTCTGGGCAGTCTGGCTTCGATAGGTGGCAAAGCCGCCGCCGACATAAAGCGACGAGCCCGAGATGGCCAGTGCGCTGACCGAGGCACTCATGCCCGTCGCCTGCGTAAAGCCGGTATCGAGATCTCCGGTGGTGAGGTCGAGCTTGGCAAGCCTCTGGGCAGTCTGGCTTCGGTAGGTTGCAAAAGCACCGCCGACATAAAGCGACGAGCCCGAGATGGCCAGGGCGTTGACCAAAGCGTTCATGCCCGTAGCCTGCGTAAAGCCGGTGTCGAGATCTCCGGTGGAGAGGTCAATCTTGGCAAGCCTCTCTGCAGTCTGGCTACGATAAAGGCTAAACTGCCCTCCTGCGTAGAGAGACTGGCCCGAGATGGCCAGTGCGTTGACCGAAGCGTTCATGCCCGTAGCCTGCGTAAAGCCGGTGTCGAGATCTCCTGTGGAGAGGTCAATCTTACAAAGCTTCTGCGCGCCCTGGCTTCGGTAGGTGTTGAAAGTTCCTCCTGCGTAGAGCGACTGGCCCGATAGGGCCAGTGCGTAGACTGAATCGCTCATGCCATTGACTTGCGTGAAGGTGGTGTCGAGCGTCCCGGTCGAGAGCGCGACTTTGGCAAGTCTTTGGGCAGGAGTTCCACGGTAGTGGGTGAAATCTCCACCCACATAAAGAGTCGACCCTGAATAGGCGTATGCCATGGGGAGGGCTGTCCCGGTGGGAGTGGTCAAACCCGTGGGACCCGTGAAGGTGGTATCCAAGGCTGCGGTAGAAAGATCGAGTTTGGCCAGCCCCTGGGCGGGCGCCCCGCCGTATTCCGAAAAAGGTCCACCAATAAAGAGTGCGCCACCTGCTACGGTCATGGATTCGACGCTCAACTCTGCGACGGGCGTGAAGGCAGGGTCGAGGTCTCCGGTCGCAAGATCGAGTTTGGCAAGCAGGAGTGCGGCCTGCCCCCGGTAGGTAGTAAAATCCCCACCCACATAGAGGGACGAACCTGAGCTGGCAAGCGCAAGCACCCCATAATCAAAGCCCGCAGTGTCTGTGAAATTGCTATCCAATTCACCGGTGGTGAGGTCGAGTTTGGCAAGCTTATGGGCTGGGTGGCCGCGGTAATCAATGAAGTCTCCTCCTGCATACAGGGATGAGCCCGAGACCAGAAGGGTTCGCACCCCCAAGTCAAAGCCCAAGCCCCCGGCCCAGGAGTGGCTGGTATCCATGGCTCCCGTGATGAGGTCGATTTTGGCGAGTCGAACTGCAGGCTGCCCACGGTAGACGGAAAATCCACCGCCCACGTACAGGGATGTTCCCGATTGGGCGAGGGCCTGAACGTAAGAATCAAATCCCGTTGCCTGTGTGAAAGTGGAGTCCAGATCTCCGGTGGTGAGGTCGATTTTGGCAAGCCTTTGCGCAGGCAAGCCCCGGTAGGTGGCAAAGCCGCCGCCCAGATAGAGCGAAGTGCCTGATACGACCAAGGCAACGGCGCTGCTGCTCGGTCCGCTCGCCTGAGAAAAGGTGGTGTCGAGTTCGCAGGTCGTCTTGTTGACCTTGATGAGGTTTTGAACGGTCGTCCCTGCGTACGAACTGAAGAGCCCGCTGATATAGAGGCTATCACCGGACTCGGCAATCGCCGTCACTGTGGAGCCCCCACCCAGTTGACCCGCAAAGTCACAGGTGGCTGTTTTTAGGTTTCCGGTGGTCGGATCGAGAGCGATCAAGCCCGGTGCATAAGTGGGGTTGAAGGCGGTGAAGTCACCGCCAAAATACCCATTACCGCTGCCATCCACTGCAATGGCCCGGACCACTCCGTTGAACCTCGAAGCGATCTGGTTCAAGGTGACCTGAGAGGTGCGGTTTGCGGCGTCGGTGACGCGCACGATGCTCGTCCCTCTTCGTGATGCAGGGGTGAACACGCCGGTGCTCGCGTTCACCGATCCTTCGCCCGAGATCACTTCAAATTGAAACGGTGCACTCCCACCCGTGACCGAAAGCGTGCGGGTCGAAAGCGGGTCGGCGTTCAGTGATAAGGAATTCGCAGGGATGATCTGGGGAGCGGCAGTTGAGCGTGATCCGTTCGAGCTTGAGGCAACGATGTCTGGCATCACAGCGCACGAGGCCAGCACGAGCGCGGCCAGCGTCGCAGCCAGGCACTGCAAGCCCACACGGATTCGGGCGGTAGTCTGGAACCCCTCGAACATATCTCTAGTTTCGCTCGACTGCGCGTATTCCGGCAGTGTGTCAGGCCGGACACGGCTCGCTGGCAAGCGAGCTGCACTCCAAGCGGCCAATGGCTTCTTTTCGCATTCTGGTGGTTGAACATGACCCGGACACCCGTGATCTCCTGCAGGGGGTGCTCGAGTCGGAGGGCTACGCAGTGCAGGCGGTGAGGGATGGAGCCGAGGCGCTGGGCTCGCCGGCAGTCGATCTCGTGGTGCTCGGAGTGATGACACCCGTCATGAACGGGCTTGAGTACCTCATACACCGGGCACGACCCCAGGAGCCCGTGATCGCGCTTTGCGCTTCGCCGGTGCTGCTCGTTCAGGCGCTGGATCTGGGAGCCGATGCCCTGCTCGCTACGTCGCCGCGCACCGGGGCACCGCCGCTCGAGGCTCTTCTCGGCATGGTCTCCGAGCTTTTGATGCAACCCGATTCGGTCAGTTCGCGCGCAAGCCTCACGGCCCTGCCCAAGAGCATTCCGGACTCGGAGGAGATTCCGCTGCCGTTCGCCGCCGCAGGAGATCTGCTGCTCCGAAGGCTTGCAGCCTCGCTTGGGGTGGATGCCATTCGATTCAGGATGCAGGCGCAGGAGATGGGCGCAGGTGAGCTTGAGTCCGTGGCCCAGATTGTGAGCCGGGGAGCCGCAACCGGGCTCCAGCTTCTGGAACGCACGCCACTCCAGACTTCGCTTGCATCGATTGTGATCGCGGGCGGAGGACCCCTGTGGTTTTACGACCTGAAAGTGCTTCCGTTTTCGGCGGCAAGTTCGGAGGCCTCGAGCGAGGGGATCCGGGGCCTTGCCTTGGTTCCGGCCGGAGGCGGGAGTCTTGAGCTCATCTGGGGCAGGCCCAGGGCTCTGGATCATCTCGAGGCGAGGATTGCGCTTGGATTTGGAAGGCTCATGGACGAGGGGCGCGCAGTCCCCACGGGAGAGCTGCTTCGTCTCATTGAAATTCATGCACTCGAGCGATCGCTCAGAGGTAGAGATATCGCA
>CAIOHW010000149.1 GCA_903858195.1 Oligoflexia bacterium
CCAGCAGACGGTCATCCGCACCATCCGCAAGCTGATGGGCGGAAAGCTCAAATTCGCAGTGAGCGGCGGAGCCCCGCTTTCAGCCGATCTCGGTCGTGAGCTCGGCGTGATGGGCTTTACGATCCTCGAAGGCTACGGCCTCACCGAAACCTCGGGTCCCGTGGCCATCAACCTTCCGGACCGACCCGGGCACGGAACCGTGGGCCCCCCGCTCGTCGAAGTCGAGGTTCAGTTCAGCTCGGACGGCGAGATCCTGGTGCGCTCCCCCAAGAACTTCATGGGTTATTGGAACCGCCCCGAGGCCACCGCCGAAGTGATGCGAGGCGGCTGGCTTCATACCGGAGACCTGGGATTTCTTGACTCAGAAGGTCGGCTTCACATCACCGACCGCCGCAAGGAGCTCATCAAGCTCTCGAGCGGCAAAAGTGTCGCACCGCAAAAAATTGAGAGCCTCGCCCGCGCCAGCCGGATTTTGGAGGATTTCGTGGTTCTAGGCGATGGCCGGAGCTATCTGGCTGCCCTGGTCACCCTGAATCGGGAGATCATCTTAAAGTTCTGCGCCGAAAAGCAGATCCTTTTCAGCAGCTTCAAGGACCTGGTCGAGCATGCCAAGGTCCAGTCCCTGGTTCAGGCCGAGCTTGAGCAGATCAACACCGGCCTTGCCGAGTATGAAAAGATTCGGCGGTTTGTCATCCTCCCAGAGGCCCTGACCGTCTATGCCGGGGTCATGACCCCGACCCAGAAGCTCAGGCGCAAGCAGATCCTTGAACGCTACCGGCCCGAAATCGAAGCCCTGTACCCGGCCCTTGACCCAGAGAATCCGCTAGGTTAACTCGTCTCCATGGCACGCGTCACTATTGAAGACTGTTTGGATCACGTGAAGAACATGTACGAACTGGTGCACGTCGCTACCCGGCGCGCTCGCCAGCTCTATAAGGGCTCGGACCCCTTGGTGAAGTCCAAGAACCGCGTGATCGTGACCGCCCTGCGCGAAATCGCAGCAGGCAAAGTGCTCACCCGCGCTGCCGCTTCGAGCGAGGGCGCCTCGCCCCTCGACGAACTGTCGAGCCTTTCGAACTAATCGGATCTCAAGACAACCATTTGGCCGGACGCCCTGCGTTCCGGCTTTTGGTATTTCTGCGTCCTGCCTTGATGAGCTTGCGCGGTGGCGTCTCGAACGCGAGCGCCAGCACCTCGTCCAGAGTGCTGGCAAAATGGATGTGCAGGCTCTGCTTCACAGCCTCCGGCACCTCATGCAGGTCTCTCTCGTTCAGCCTCGGCAGGATGACCGAAGTCACCCCCGCACGATGAGCTGCAAGGAGCTTCTCTTTGATGCCGCCCACCGGCAGCACCTTGCCCGTGAGCGAAAGTTCACCCGTCATGGCAAGGCGGCTCCGGCACTTTTGTCCTCCGAGCAGGCTGTAGAGGGCCGTGGCCATCGTGATGCCCGCAGAGGGGCCGTCCTTGGGGATGGCACCGGCGGGAATGTGCAGGTGGAAGTCGTGCTTGCGCAGATGGTCTTCTGCGAGATTCAAGCGCTCGGCCGCAAGCCTGCGCACTACGCTCCAGGCAATGGCAGCACTCTCGGTCATCACTTCGCCCATCTTGCCCGTGAGCTTGAGTGATCCACCCTGCGCGCCGATGGCAGGCACCTCTGCCGCCTCAATGAACAGGATCTCTCCTCCCATCGCAGTCCACGCAAGACCTGTGGTGACGCCGGGCGTGGTGATTCGCTCGCTTGCTTCATTGTGAAAGCGCTTGGGCCCCAGCCACTCGAGCAAATCGGCAGCACCGACGCGAATGGGTGCGGCGGGCTTGCGGATGCGTCGCGAGCGTGCGGACTGCTGCTGCTCTTCGACCAATCGCCCCGCAGCCTTGCGGGCGATGCGATTGACGAGTTGCTGGAGGGTGCGAAGCCCGGGCTCCCTGGAGTAGTCGAGCATGAGCGAGCGCACGGCAGCGCGGTCGATCTTGAGCTGCGATGATTTGATGCCGGTGGCGGAAAGTTCCTTCGGGATCACATGCCGAAGCGCGATGTCTTCTTTTTCTTCGAGCGTGTAGCCGGGGATCTCGA
>CAIOHW010000150.1 GCA_903858195.1 Oligoflexia bacterium
GCCATGCCCGCGTCTTGATCGCGGCATGGCGCCATGACTACAACCACAATCGACCCCACACCAGTCTCGACCGGCTCACCCCCATCGAGTTCCACAACAGATCAACAATGGATCAAAACCCGAACGGAACTAACTTCTGAGTGAGGACAAATAGGAGCGCAGGTCACGATCAGGCCCGCGTCCACCACAGGCCTAGGCTGCTGTCGGACAATGGTCCCGAGCTACATCGCGGGCGAACTGGCGGACTATATCCAAGCGCAACGCATGAGCCACGTGCGCGGCGCTCCGTTACATCCCCAGACCCAGGGCAAGATCGAGCGCTGGCATCAGACCCTCAAGAACCGCATCCCGCTGGAGAACTACTTCCTGCCCGGCGACCTTGAGGCCCAGATCGGGGCCTTCATCGAGCACTGCAATCACCAGCGCTACCACGAGAGTCTGACCAACGTGACACCCGCCGACGCCTACTTCGGACGGGCTGAGGCCATAATCAAACAGAGAGAAAAGATCAAACGACAGACCATCGAACATCGACGCCTGCAGCACCGTAAACTCGCCGCATAACATCAACCAGAGACAAGGCCGATACTCCGCCAATCAAAGCTCCGGTCTGCGCCAAATGTTCTGACGACGGACAGTCGATAAACGCACTGATCAGATCGGCTTGCTTGTGGCGCATACCAGAAGAAATATACTCAAGAAACCGACCCAGGCTTCAACAACTCCATCGTGAACATGTTCGACAGGATCCAACTCAACGCGAGAGACTACGACGTGGAGTGGGTTGAGGAGAAGGCCTTTGACACCTGTATCCTCACATCCTGCAGACGAGAGCCACTCGCTCCTTCCCAAGAGCGAAAGAGCCGGCACACTATCTCTTCGACCGATCGGGCGGCTGCGGTTTGGTTCACGAGGGAGAGACTTACCCAGTAGCTAACGACAACCTCGTAGGGTATGCAGGCGGCATCAGCCCGAACAACGTTCAAACAGTGATCGAGAAGATCAAAGAGACCAGTCAACCCAAGAAATACTGGATCGACATGGAGTCCGGTGTAAGGACAAACGGCCTCTTCGACGTGAAGAAGATCCCAGCCGTGCTCGAAGCAGTATACGGACAATAGGAGAATTTCTTTGAAACAGAACACCGCCCTTGCCCTACTCGTTGTGGGGATCAGCACCTTGCTCAGCCTCGCCCTCGCTTGTGTTGCCCCTTTCGCCGCCGTTGCAGCGATCGCCGCAGCCCAGATGCGATGGCCCCTTGCAATCGGGACAGTGATGGCAGCTTGGGCCGGCAACCAGCTCGTCGGCTACGGTCTACTCAACTACCCTCAAACCTCTTCTTCATACATGTGGGGCGCCGTCATCGCCCTAGCCTCCTTGGTCTGTCTCTTCGTGTCGAAAGCATTCACATCAAGCGGCTGGCTCGCCTTGGTTACCAGCTACCTGGTCTTCGAAGGAGCAATGCTGGCCGCAGCCTGGCCCCTCGAACCGGACTACAACGCCTTCACAGCCACCGTCCTCGCACAAGTTGCAGCTTTGAACCTAATGGCCTACACCCTCTTCGCCTTCGCCAACGCTGGCCTTGGCCACCCTATCGCCCAGCGCATCCTCGTTCGGACCTAACATGCCGAAACTCGACAAGATCTATACCCGCGGCGGGGACGAGGGTAAAACCTCCCTCGCCGATGGGAGTAGGGTGAGCAAAGCAGACCCCATCATAAGTCTGCTAGGCCACCTTGATGAGGCTAACTCGTACCTAGGCGTAGCAGCTTGTTATATCGGCCTAGACCGGTCCATGATCCACGAGATCCAGAACGGTCTCTTTGACCTTGGAGCATACCTTTCTGGCGCCAAGCTGAACGTAACACAGGGAATGATCGACCGAATGGAAAGCGAGATGGATCGCCTCCTGAAGGATCAAATCCCTCTAACCTCTTTTATCCTTCCAGGCGGATCAGAAGCCGCCGCTCACATGCACGTGGCTCGGGCGATAGTTAGACGAGCCGAGACTCATGCTGTGTTTGTCATGGAACAGGAAGAGAACTTGGATCCGATCGTGGTAAAGTATCTGAACCGCCTCTCAGACCTCCTCTTCGTGTGGGCACGTCAACGAAACAACAGGGGCCTAAACGACATCCTTTGGGTCCCTGGTCGGACAGAAGTATAACTCAGGAGAACCGGACCACGGGGACCTGACATGGCCGACAAGCGAGAACCTACCTAAGCAGATCGACTCAACTGGGCCTTAACAGACCCAGACCGTCGCCTTTAGGTTGGTACGGCCACACCAAGCTCATTCCCGAAGACAGGTCCCGTCGCCAGACCGTCAAAGGACTCCTGCGTGAGGCCCACAAGTTCGAGCAGGAACGCAAGGCAATCACGCCCTCTTTATACGAAAGGACCATCAATGCGCATCACATCAATGATCGGACGGGCCGCCTTCCTGGCTCTGCTCCCGTTCGGAATGTTCTGCCTACCAACCTACGCCCAACAGCCAACGCCGGATGACGTGATCACGCCCGTCGACGATCGCCCTCCGCTCCAAGTGCTGATCACGAAAGGCAACATCCTTTCCGCCCACCGCACTCGGTCCGAAGCCCGCCTCACCGGCTCGGCCGTCTCCGTCATCACGGCCAAAGATATCGAAGAGCGCCAGGCTACCACGGTCAGCGACATCCTTCGAACCATCCCCTCAGTCGCAGTCTCCAGCTCAGGCGGCAAGGGCACCCAAACCTCCCTACGCATCCGCGGCGCCGAAGCCAACCAGACCCTCGTGATCATCGACGGCATCGAGATGAACAACCCAGCGGCGGACTCAGCGTTCGACATGGGCCAGCTCGTCGCAGCCGACATCGAGCGGATCGAAGTCCTCAAAGGCCCTCAATCTTCCCTTTACGGCTCGGACGCGATCGGCGGCGTGATCAATATCACGACCAAGAAAGGACGGGGCGGGAACCGAACGTCAGCCGGCCTTGAGTTCGGAACCGACCAGTTCAACCAGGAAACCCTCTCGACCCGTGGCACCTACGGACCAGCCCACTACAGCCTCGGCCTCGCTCGCCAATACACAGGCGGGCATTCAGTCGCACCGGAGTACCAGGGCAACACGGAGAGCGACAACACCGAGCAACGGTCATACGTGGGGAAGGCCGGCTACGACCTGACCGACAACCTCACCGTGAACGTCTCCGGTCGCTATGCCACCAACGAAGTGGCGACGGACAGCCAACCCTCGGTGGCTGGCATCATCTATGTTCGTGACTCCGACGTGGTCAATCGCATCATGCAAAAGACCGGGAAGGTGTCCGCGACTCATAGCTCCTTCGACGGGGCCTGGGAGAACATCGTTGGTCTCTCCGGTTCCGAGACCAGAATGGACACCTTTACGAACGGCCGCGGATCCTACATGACCGACGGCTACAAGTCGAAGTACGAGTACCAGACCAACGTGCACCTCTACACCCCGTCGATCGCGGCTAAGCACACTTTGACCGGCCTGATCGAGAAGGAAGACGAGAAGCAACGGACCAGCACAGCTCGCCTTGAACAGGACAACCTCGGCCTGACCGGTGAGTACCGGATCGAGCTGTTCGACCGTCTCGCCTTGTCGGGAGCCATGCGCCGCGACGACAACTCCTTCTTCAAGGACCAGGACACGTACAGGCTGACCGGCTCCTACGACCACAAGGAAACGGGAACACGGCCCCACGCTTCGATCGGCACCGGCGCCAAGAACCCGACCATGCCAGAGCTGTACGGCTTCGGACCCAACTTCATCGGGAACCCGAACCTGAAGCCGGAAGAGAGCCGAGGCTTTGACTTCGGCGTCGAACAGAAGTTCGGATCGGACCTCCTTGTGGATGCAACCTTCTTCCACAACCGTATCACGGACCTGATCACGGGCAACGGCAACACCGCCCGTAACCTTCCAGGGATCTCGACCGCGGAAGGCCTGGAACTGTCAGCCACGTGGCA
>CAIOHW010000151.1 GCA_903858195.1 Oligoflexia bacterium
CCTGCTCGATCGCGAGGGGTTTGCAGAAGCCCCCATCACCGAGAAGATCACCTACGACCTGCTCTCCGTGCTGGTGAATGGCAAACGCTCAGGACCGCTTCTCTGCGAGCCGACCCTGAAGCAGTATCCCGATGCTTACTCCTACTCGATCAGGATCTGCGCAGCCTTGGTCGGCGCAAGAGCGGAGGGTAGAGTCGACTCCAAGCGTCTTGCCGATGTGCGAGAGTTCTTTGAGAGTGAAAAGATCCGCAAGCCCGAACTGCTCACAGCCGTGGAGGACCTCCCACGGTGATTCCACTCAAGAGGCTGCTGATTCTGATCTCGATTGCCCTGGGGTCCTGCAACCAGACGGGAATTGGGGTTTCGGCCGGCCTCAAGAACATCGTCACGGCCCCTGTCTCGCTGGTGCGCTCGGGGCTGAAGTCGGTCACCGGAGACACCTATTCGAATTACGCCAGGCAGACGGCAGAGCTTCGCAGGGAGGAGCCTGACAGCTGCGGGGACCGCGAGCCTCCCGAAAAAGGCATGTTCGCCAAGATCCGCGATGCCATGATCGGAGTCCGTGACGAGGTGTGCACCTGTCGCCCCTGGGGCACCTGTCCGCCCAAGGGCTGTGACTGCAAGGCGCTTTGTCCGGATTCCTTCGACATCTTTTCGATCCACAAGGCGCGCACGCAAGGCAGCGCCGAGGATGAGCTGGCCTTTGGAAACGGCCCCAGAGTCTACAAGAACCACCCGGCGACCCACGGCTACTGCTGGGGGCATGCTTCGATCACTGCAAAGTTCAATAGGCTCGCTTTTTTTGAGCCGAGCAAGCGGGTCCGGGCTTCTGCCAACAGTTCTGCATGGCGAAGCTACTATAGCGACCTCATCGATCGCATTGCAGCCAACGAGGCCACTGATGTGCCGGGCTTCAGTAGTCTGCAGGAATTCTCGAGCCATCCCACGATCCAGGAGCTTCTGGCCGATAAGGTGGCCAACGAGTGGGGGGATAAGGCCATGACGATGTCTGGTCTCTCGGCGGGGCTCTCCTCCGGACGGATGGCACCCGAAGAGATCGAGCCCCTGCTCAGGGACCTTAAGCGCCGGGTCGCGCATTACCAGTCGCCCCAGCTCTTGTTCACGCGGCTTGACGAAAAGTTTCGCACCCACGCCGTGCTGGTCTCGCGAGTTGAAGAGCGGGGCGGAGTCGCGCGAATCTGCCTCCGCGACAGCAACGACGCTCCCGCAAAGCGAGGTGAGTGCAGCAACTATTTCGATGTCCGTCGCACCGGCGCAATCACCACCTCTACCGGCAAGCCCATTGGTGGAGTGCACATCGCCGGCAACGAGGACGCCGATACCATCGAGCAGCTCCATTCCCTGCGCAAACGCTGTGAGAAGATCAAGGGCTGCGGCTGACGAGTGCCGGCGGCAGATGAAGTAGACCAAGAACTAGACAAGCGGACCCTGCGGGGCTCGCTCTGGGAATCCACCCAGGCCCGATAACTTTGCTGGTTTTCTGTTCTGGACTAGGAGACTTTTTCCCCCAAGAGAGGCTGGCTTGGGGCGTGATCGAATCGGGTAATCCCATGAAGTCGGATGAGCATCGTAGCGCCCATGAGCAGCGCTCCGCGTGCATCCTGCCAGACACCGAGGACCTCAAGTTCCTTGAGCAGTGGTTCAAGCCCGGAGCTGAGGCAGACCTTGCCGCAGCTCCCCTGCTCAACCCCATTCGCGAGTACCTGGGCCGACCTGGAAAACGGGTCCGCGCCCAACTGGTGCAGATCGGCTTTGAATGGGCTCGGAACGCCTCAGGGTCACCTGGCACGCCGCCTGCCGAATCGAGGGAGGTTCTCGGGACACTGGCAGCACTAGTCGAAGTGTTGCACGCAGGTTCTCTGGCGATTGATGACATTCAAGACGGAAGCCTGACTCGAAGAGGGCAGCCCGCACTGCATGCGGTGATCGGTCAGGCGGCAGCCATCAATGCCGCCAATTGGCTCTACTTCTGGCCCACCGAGCTGATTCGTCGCCAGGGCCTTCCAGCCGCCATCGAGCTCGAGATCTATCGTTTGTATCATCGAACCCTGATCGAGGCTCACTCGGGTCAGTCGATGGACCTGTCTTTTGACATGACCCAGGTACCGAAGGAGCGGGCGGAGGGCATCTCGCACGCAACTCTGGGCCTGAAGACCGGCGCGCTGATGTCCATGTGTTGCGAGATGGGGGCAATTGTGGCCGGCGCTGGGCAGGACACCCGAGCGAAGATCGCTCGATTGGGACATGAATTCGGAGTGCTGCTTCAGATCTTCAATGATCTGGCCGAATTTGCGCCCTCGGCGCGGCCAAATGGGGCGGCTGCAACCCCCTTTGTCCGACCCTCGTGGCTCTGGGCGATGGGTGCACGAATCCTCTCAGCGGATGAGTTCAATGAATTCCAAAAGTGGATGGCTGCAGGCGCCCCCGCAGCAGACCCTCGGGAGACCGTGGTGGCAGAAGCCCGGGCCGAAGCCGATCGGCGGATGGAGCAGTGGCTGGTGAACCTCGGAGAAGTCTTTGGCCAGACCCCAACCTTGAGTCAGGTTCAAGAACTC
>CAIOHW010000152.1 GCA_903858195.1 Oligoflexia bacterium
CACTGCTTCGTTCATCGAAGACCTTGGCGCCGACAGCCTCGACATCGTCGAGCTCGTCATGCAGATGGAAGAAGAGTTTGACCTCGATATTCCGGATGATGACGCTGAAAAGCTCAAGACCGTTGGAGATGTCGTGAAGTACATCTCCTCGAAGTCGACCCACTAATCGGCTGGAGCGCACACCTGGCGCTTTGGAATTTTTTTCGGGACGCAGCTGGTGGGGTCATTCGCCCCTCCCTGCGTCCCGTTGACTTATTGAAACCCAGTCAGGATCCCTACGCATGAGCTCCCACTCCCATTCTCCCTCGAACGCAAGACGCGTGGTCATCACCGGCCTTGGCGCCGTCTCGCCCCTCGGGCAGGGCATTGGGGAGATCTGGCGCAATGCACTTGAGGGCCGCTCAGGCATCGACCGCATCTCGCTCTTTGATCTGACCGACTGCCCGGTCACGATCGCAGGAGAAGTGAAAAACTTCGACGTCTCGAAGCCGGTGGGCCCGTTCAATCCCTTTGCAGGCGATCCTCTCGTTACCGAGACGCCTGCGCCGCTCACGATGGCGGCAAATGCAAAAGAAGCGCGCAAGATGGGACGTTTCATCCATTTGGCGCTCGCTGCAGGGCTTGAGGCCTACGCGGACTCGGGTCTCGATTCCGAGCGCACGAAGATCAATGCCGAGCGCATGGGCTGCAATATCGGTGTCGGCATGGGCGGACTTCCCGAGATTGCCGATGTCTACGACACGCTCATCACCAAGGGCTACAAGCGCATCACCCCGTTTTTCATTCCCCAGGTGATCCCCAACCTCGCGGCAGGCCACCTCTCGATGCTGCTCAATCTCAAGGGTCCGAACCTCTGCAACGTGACAGCCTGCTCTTCGAGCGCGCACAGCATGGGTGAGAGCTTCAAACTCATTCAGCGCGGTGATGCCGACCTCATGGTGACCGGAGGGGCCGAGGCGGTCATCAGCAAGCTCGGCATCGGCGGTTTTGCCGTCATGCGTGCGCTCTCCACCCGCAACGAAGAACCCACCCGCGCATCGCGCCCGTTCGACACGGGACGTGATGGCTTTGTCATGGGTGAAGGTGGAGCGGTGCTCATCCTCGAAGAACTCGAGCATGCAAAAAAGCGCGGGGCCAAGATCTACGGCGAGATCCTCGGCTATGGCGCCAGCGCTGATGCCTACCACATGACCACCCCGGCACCCGAAGGCGAAGGCGGAAGGCGCGCTATGGCCATGGCCCTTAAAGACTCGCGCCTGAACGCCGAACAAATCGGATACATCAACGCACACGGCACCTCGACGCCTGCAGGCGATACGGAAGAGGCCCGCGCGATCCGGAAGCTCTTCCCTGAGGGCCCAAAACACCTGCATGTGAGCTCGACCAAATCGATGACCGGGCATCTGCTCGGCGCCGCAGGTGCGATCGAAGCGATCTTCTCGCTGCTCGCGATCCAAGAAGGACGCATTCCACCCACGATCAACCTTGAGAATCTGGATCCGGCGTGTGCCGAGACGGGGCTCGACTTCACCGCCAATCGTGCGGTCGAAAAGAAACTGGATTACGCGCTTTCCAACAGCTTTGGTTTTGGCGGCACGAACGCCTCCC
>CAIOHW010000153.1 GCA_903858195.1 Oligoflexia bacterium
CCGTCGAAACCGTGACGTCCCCATGAAACCTACTCTACACGATCGGAGTGACAATGGCCACCCAAGGCCAAAATCAACCGGCCTGACTGACCGGCCCGCCACCGGGCGCCGACTCGAGACGAGCCCGAATGGCCAAAAGGAGCTCTTCGAGCTCAAATGGCTTTCCGACCCAGCCCTGTGCCCCCACTTCGGCCGCACGCGCCGCCGCGTCGGCAGCAGCCGTCATCACGAGCACCGGCACCTGGGGCCAGACACCCTTGCGATAAGCCTCGGCAAACTCCCAGCCGCTCATCACCGGCATCTTCATGTCGAGCAGGATCAGATCCGGGCGCCCGCCTGACTCGATGAATCGCAGCGCCTCGAGGCCGTGCACCGCCGAATGCACGGCGAAGCCCTCGGACCTCAGAAAGATCTCAAGGCCGGTGCGAATATCGCGTTCGTCCTCGACCAAAAGAACGCTCGCACCCATCAGGCCACCTCGGATGCGACGTCAAAGTAGGGCGCGTGCTTGGGAATCTCAAAGCTGAACGTGCTCCCCTCTCCTGGGCGGGCATCGACGGAAATAGAGCCACCATGCAGTTCGACGATCTTGCGGCAGATATAGAGACCCAGCCCGAGCCCCGCGTGCTGTTCCTGATCCGAGCTCTCGCCTCGCTCAAAGGGCCTGAACAAAAACTCCTGCCTCTCCAGCGGGATCCCCGGGCCATGGTCCCGGATCGAGACTCGCACGCGCTTTGAATCATCCTCGAAAATCAGTTCAATGGGTGAGTCTCCCGGGGTGTACTTGAGGGCATTATCCAGAAGGTTGGAGATCACCTCGTAGATCCGCACCGGATCGAACTCGGCCGCCACATGTCTTCCGTTTCCGGTCAGGATGAATTTGCGAGCGGGAAATTGAAGCCTGAAATTCGCGATGCACTCCTGGACGAGGTGGCCGATGTCCTGGGTCTCTCGCTTCAAGATGAGCATCCCGCGGTCAAGCCTCGACACTTCGAGCAGATCCACCACGAGGCGGGACAAACGATCGACCTGTGCGCGCAAGCGATCGAGTGTGGCCATCTCGACAGGAGTCCCGGAAGCAAGCTGCCTTTGGGTGAGCTGGAGCAGGAGCGAAAATGCCGTGACGGGGGTGCGCAGTTCATGCGCTGCGATGTCCAGAAACCGGGACTTGGCGACGGATGCCACTTCAGCCGAGCGCTTGGCCTTGGCGAGTTGATCCATGAGCCTGTGGCTCTCGGTATTGTCAAAAAAGACGGCAATCGCAGCCATGATGGATCCGTCCGGCCTTTTAATTGGGGCCGTATTGGTGAGAACGATCCGGCGCTCACCCGCTTGGTTTAAAATTCCCACTTCGGCACGAATCTTTTCACCTCCAAGAAGCGATCTTGAAAGTGGAGTCTCGTGGCTTGGAATCGCGAGTCCATCGGTCGTCGTGATGTTCCAGGAGCCGTAATGGGACAAATCTGACTGGTCCACGAGTTCTCCGCGCGACCCGCCCGGAATCGCTACTGCCGCGTCGTTACAGAATCGGATCTTGCCCGAGGGTGCGTCGGCAATGACGATACCCACCTGACTCTGATCCATGGCGGCATGAAAGTAGGCATTCACTTCCTGAAGGTCACGCAGGGTTTCGACCTGCTCGGTCACGTCGCGGTTCATTCCATACATGGCAAGCGGCTTGCCTGCGGCATCGCGACGAACCAAGGCCCTGGCGTGGATGATTCGAGTCGTCCCATCCGGTCGAAGCGTCCTGAATTGGATGTCGTACTCCTGCTTTCCCTCCACCGCGAGCTCGATCGCCCGACTGGCGGCGGCGCGGTCTTCCGGGTGCACGCCACTGAACCAGGCGTTATAGTTTCCATCGAACGCTTCGCGGCTCATTCCATAGAGCTCAAACATCTGATCGTTCCACTCCAGACGGTTGTGCTTGATGTCCCACTCCCAGATTCCCACCTTGGCGGCAAGCACGGCATAGTGCAGGCGTTCGAGCTCTTCGGCCCGGGCATAAAGATGGAGAACCCTTCGGCTTCCGAGCACCGTGATCCAACTGGCCACTAGCAGAAAAGAAAAGATGTCGGCCCAGTCCGACTCAGTGAGCCCGCCGCCGGGATGCGACATGGAACTAAACAGCCCCACCCAGGCTGCAACGCCGACAAGAGTGGCTGTCGCCCCTGCCCAGGTGCCGCCGCCGTAGATCGTCGCAACAAGCACAGCCGGGAGTTGCAGGATCAAGTGATGGTACCCCATCGTGCTCCAAGAAAGTCTCTGAAGCAAAACCATCACTAACGCCGCACCGAGTCCGATGAGCACCTGCACCCCCGCGGGCTTGGGCCTGGATCCAAAGGGTGCTTTCAGCTCCGGTGCCATCGATTGCTGACTGCAAGCAAGAAGCAGGCACAGCCATAAAATGACATCCAGCCACTTTCATGGAAACATCAGGTCAAGATGAGTGCAAAGCGGATCGTCTCCAGAAATCCGGCCACGGGCGCAGTACTTGCCAGCCTCCCAGAAACCGAAGCCTCCGAGCTCTCGGCCCGGTTTGAGACGGCGCGCAAGGCGCAGGAGGCTTGGGCGCGGGTTCCGCTACGCGAGCGCGCAAGAAGGCTCATCACCCTGCGCGAGCGCCTGATCGACAAAAGCCGCGATCTGGCAGAACTGCTCTCGCGCGAAAACGGAAAACCCGTCTTCGAAGCCTTCTCGCACGAGATCGTGGCAAGCCTTGAGCTCCTCACCTACTACGCCAAAAACTCTGAGAGGATCCTCAGACCCAGGCGAATCGGGATGGGGCTTTTGCAACATCGCAAGAGCCGCATTGAGTACTGGCCCATCGGAACCACCGTGGTGATTTCGCCGTGGAACTACCCGCTGCTCCTTCCACTGGGCGAGATTGCTCCGATTTTGACAGCCGGAAACTCCGTGATCTTCAAGCCAAGCGAGGTGACCCCGCTTGCAGGACTCGAAATCCAAAAGCTCTTTGACGAGGCAGGTTACCCGCCCGGACTGCTTCAGACTGTCATCGGCGATGGAAAGCTCGGCGCGGCCCTGATCGACCACAGGCCCGGCAAGGTGTTTTTTACGGGCAGTGTTGCCACCGGAAAAAAGATCATGGCGCAGGCCGCAAATAGTCTGGTGCCGGTGAATCTGGAGCTCGGCGGCAAGGACGCCCTGATCGTCCTCGAAGACGCAGACCTCGACCATGCAACGAGTGCAGCCCTTTGGGGCGCGTACACCAACTCAGGCCAGATCTGCGCGAGTGTGGAGCGCCTGCTCGTCCATGAGTCGGTTGCGGGGCCGTTCAAGGATCTGCTGGCACAGAAAGCCTCGAAGCTCAGGGCCGGCGATCCGATCGATCCCTCAACCGATCTCGGTGCCACGACCTTTGAAGGACAAAAGCAGATTTACTCCAGGCAACTCGATCAGGCCCGTGCTGTCGGAGCACGGTTCGTGTTTGGAGGCGAGTTCAGTGAGGATCGCACGCGCCTGGCGCCAACCCTGATTGAAGTGCCAAGAGTCGGTGCGGACGCTTCGAATCTTGAAGCCCTTGAAAGCGAAAGCTTTGGACCGCTGGCCACTTTCGAGACCTTTAGCTCGGACGATGAGGCCGCAGCGCTCTCGAACGCTTCACGCTACGGGCTTCTGGGCTCGATCCTGACCCGAGATCCAGATCGGGCCCGAAGCCTTGCCGCACGGCTAGAGGTCGGTACGGTGCTCATCAATGAGGTCGTCTATGGGCCCGGAATCGGGCAAGCCCCCTGGGGCGGCATCAAAGAAAGCGGTATCGGCCGAAGCCACGGCGAGCAGGGGCTTTTGGAAGCCGTCCACCTCAAGCACATCCATGAACCCCGGTTCTGGGTGGGTAGGCTTGCCGCGTTCAAGTCGCCTTGGTGGTTTCCGTATTCGCCTCTGCAAAAGGCGCTCTTCGAGTCTCTCACGGAGCTCTATCGACAGAGCCTCTGGCGTAAACTCAGGGCGCTGCCCAAACTGGTCTACCAGGCGGCCAGGCTTTGGATCGGCGAACCCCGAATCTAAGCCAAGCCCCGTTCAGACCTCGGGATCAGTCCGGAAACACCACCGCTACAGGCTCGCTTCGAGCCTCTTTCGTGCCGTCACCCAGCTGCCCGGCGGAATTATCCCCCCAGCACTCGAGGCCGCCCTCGGTCGTTAGGGCGCAAGCGTGCCCCTCGCCATGGCTCAGCCGGGTGTAGGTCTTGCTGGCCGAAAACCCCTTTGGAACATCGCTCCCGTACTTGGGTCCCCAGCATTTGAGCGCGCCAGCCTGGGTGAGCCCGCACTTGTCGCCAAGCGACAGGCTTGAGGAAAACTCCTGATACTTGGTTCCTTCGTCCACGGGCTTGGGTGTCGTGACCAGGGCGTTCAAACCGTCACCAAGCGGATTTTCCGGCGTATTCACACCCCAGCACTTGAGCATTCCGGCTTCGGTCACCCCGCAGGCCTGAGTCCAACCCAAGCCAATCGAGCGATAAGGGGTACCGGAATCCACTTCGAGGGGCGAGAGCGCCTCTAACATGGGATTTCCAGAAGAATCGAGCATCCCCAGTGCCCCACC
>CAIOHW010000154.1 GCA_903858195.1 Oligoflexia bacterium
CCAACAAGCGCGTCATCGCCGTGGGTCGATATCAAACCGAGGTCGCGCGCGAACTCAGGCAGTTTCAAGATGCGCTCAAGGACTCCACTGCAGCTTGCAGAAACTACAGCAGCTGGGGGTCTTCTTGCCGCAGGATCTGGGCGGCCCTGAAAGAAGGCTACGGGCTTTCTCAAAATGCGATGGATCCCGACTTCGCTGCCTCGAACCCCGGCTGGGTCCAGGCAATCGAGTCTTCTCGCAGGCTTCGAATCGAATACGGACTCGAGCGATCGCGCATCCAGATGCTCGGCACCCTGCTGCATGCAGCCGCGCAGGACGGTGCTCTTGCACTCCAAAACGGAAACTCAAGAGTCGACCAGATCTTTGGCGCGTATTTCGGCACCCTGGGGGCTGCCGCCGTGATCGCCACCGGTGGCTTTGCGGCAGGCCCAGTGCTCGGCGTTACTTCTGCGGGGGCAATCAAGCTCGGTTGCGCCGGAGTGGGCATCTCGCTTGCGGTATCAGGCGGGCTCGGTGCCGGGCAGGTCGCCTACGGTGCAGCTTCACTCAGTGACTTCCAATGCCGAATCAAGGATCGGCTTATCGAGCAGGGCCTTGCCTCTCTCAAACAAGCCCCCCTCGATGCAGCCCTATTTCTCGCGCTTCCCCCGGGAATTTCGAAACTCTCCACGGGCTATGCGGGAGTGCTCGGAACTTCGAAGGGCGTGTCCCTCGGACTTGCGCGCACGACGGTTGCCGGCGGGTTCACGGCATGGTCGGCAAGCCACATTCCCGCGATGCGAGCTCAATGGCAAAAGCTCGAGTCAACGGCAGAGACTCTTGAAGCCGCAGGCGACCTAGAGGGAGCCGTGAGACTCAGGTCAGAAGCACGTGAGCTTCAGGCGCAGGCAACGCTTGGAACCCTCGCTGCAGGCTTTCCGCTTCTTGCCGAGGCGATCTCGGTACCCAGGCTTCAAACCACCAGCCAGGCTCCGCGCCGATACGTCAAAAGCCTTGCCGATTTCAGGGTCCACACCCAGACCCACATTGCCCGGGTCAAGATCCTCGGCCTGGAACTGCTCAGGCAAAATCCATCCCGCTTCAAGGACGTATCGCCTGAGCTTGCCGCAGAGTTCATGGCCCTGCACGACCAGGCCAAGGTCAACGCCTCGCTCTCCGGTTCGCGAAAGACCCCGTTCCTGGAAGACCTCTACCAGAACTACGGAAAGACCCTTGGCCCCGAGGACAAAGCCCGTGCCGGGGCGCTGGTTCGGGAGCTCAATGCGATGGATGCCGAAGTCGCGATGGCATTTTTTAAAAAGAAGAATCTGCTGACTCCCGAAGGCAGGCCAAACGCGATTGCAGAAAAACTCCTGGAACTTGAAAAGATCGCCGACCTCGTGGACCGGGGGAAGAGCCCTGTGAGTGCCGAGGAGTTTGGGCGGCCGATGGATTCGGCAAGCAGCTTCTTTGGCAAGCAGGCGGAAAGGGTGCGCACGGACCCGGCGCTCAGTGCTGCGCAAAAATCAGCCGAGATCTCCAAGATTGAAGGTCTCGCCGAACTCGCCCGCGCACTCGAAAAGCCGGGAGTCTACGAACGCTCCACCGAAGGCCTTGAGTTCCCGGGGGCAAAACCCCCGGTCCGGGGCATGAATCCACAACCCTGAATCCCGGCCTCAGTTGCCAACGGTGACCTGCTCGAGCAGTCGAAGCGAACGTTCGCCTTTCTCAACCCAGGTAAAATGATCGCCCTCGAGCACCCCGAGATCGCGCCCAAACCCGTGAACGATCTGTTCATCGGTGACCAAAACGCCATCGCTCCTGCCGCCAGCGAAAATCGTGAGATAAAGGTGTCCGGCCTTGAGGGCCGTGCGCACGCCCGAAAAATCGGCTGCAGCTCGAACGAAGACGACTTTTTCCATGAACAGGGGTTGATACGACTGCGGACACTCCTGCACGGCAGAGCCCATTCGCTGCCTGGCTTCGGCCTGCGTCAGCGAAAGGAGTGCCGGCCTGAACGGGCCCAGCAACTCACGCGACAGATCCCAGGCATCCCCTTTTTCACGAACCCAGTCCGCAAGCGGTGACCCGTAAAAAGCGCCCTGAATCAGCACGATCTTTTTGAGACCGGGGTTTTCCAAAAGTTGCGGCTTCCGCAGCAGAGCAAGCATGAGCTCTGCAGCGCCACGGCTATGGGCCATGACGACCACCCCTTCTGCGGGCTGCTCCTGCGCGGCTCGAGCCAGAACCCCTTCGAGCTCGGCCGAGATGCTGCGCTCGTTCTCGTCCCAGGATTCGAGGCTCGAGGGCCTGAAGATCTGGGCCCTGCCTCGTTCAGACTGCTGCCAGTGATCCCTCATCCCGTTGAAGGTCGACTGGACAAAATCGCCCAGAATCCCATCCACGAGCAGAAGCGTATCAGCGCGCCCTTGGAC
>CAIOHW010000155.1 GCA_903858195.1 Oligoflexia bacterium
CACACGCGCACCACTTTGCGAGCGGGCTTGCTGAATTCGAGGCCTCAAAGCAGGGGATGTGGCTGTTCATGGTCACCGAAGTGCTCATGTTCGGAGGCCTTTTTGTGGCCTACGCCATGTTCCGCTCGATGTACCCCGAGATGTTTCATGAGGCGAGCCACCACCTTTCGTGGAAGCTCGGTGCCACGAACACCGTGATCCTTCTTTTGAGCAGCTGGACCATGGTCCGTGCCGTGAGCTCGGCCCAGCGCAAGGACAAGAAGGCCATTCTGATGTGGCTCGGATGGACGTTCCTGTGTTCGTGCGGGTTCCTCGTCGTGAAGTATGTGGAGTACTCGGCCAAGATCCATCACGGACTTCTGCCCGCAGGGTTCTTCACTGCGACTGACTTTGCCCAGAGCGCTGCAGTGGTCGCCGCGAAGGCGCCGCTCTTCTTTTCACTCTATTTCGTGATGACAGGCCTGCACGCCTTCCACGTCATCGTGGGCATGGGTCTCATGGTGTGGCTTGCCAAGCGTGCCCTGAATGACGAGTTCTCGCATGGCTACTTCACCCCGGTGGAGCTCGTAGGCTTCTACTGGCACTTCGTCGACATGGTTTGGATCTTCCTCTTCCCGCTGATGTACCTGGTGGGTTGATTTGGGTGGTTTGATCGGGCTGTTCCGGCAGGCACCCAAAGAGCAAGAGACGAGCAAGAAGAGAACGTAAAAGGAATACGGAAATGTCCCAACATCAGCATGACAAGCATGGCGAACACAACGGCGACCACCACGGTGATCACGAGCACCATATTCTGCCTGACAGGACTGCGCTGGCGGTGCTGGGCACTCTCCTGGTCCTGACCGTCATTACGGTCGCGGTATCGCGCGTTGACCTGGGGCCCCTCAATTTCACGGTCGCGCTTCTGATTGCCATCGTGAAGGCTTCGGTCGTGGGTCTGTGGTTCATGGGCCTGAAGTACGACCACAAGGAAAACAGCCTGATCTTCGTGAGCTCTTTTCTGTTTCTGGCAATCTTCATTGTCCTGACTGGAGCCGACCTGCTCTTTCGCGGGGATGTGTACGTCAAGAAGGGTGACCTCGAGGCCAAGGGCGGCAAGTCGCGCTACAAGAAGGCATGGATTGCCACCCCTGAGCTTCTGGCTCACGGCAAGACCCAGTTCGAGCAGCAGTGCGCCTCCTGTCACGGAGCCACGGGCAATGGCCAAGGTCCGGCTGCAGCCGGCCTGAACCCCAAGCCTCGCAACTTCATGGCGGCCGAGGGCTGGAAGAACGGCCGCAAGCCGACTGCCGTATTCAAGACGCTGACCCAGGGTCTCGGGCAGATGCCGGTGTTTTCAAGTCTGCCTACGGATGACCGCTGGGCGCTTGCGCATTACGTGCTCTCGATGGGTCCGGCAGCCGACCAGGATACGGCGGCTGACTTCGCAGCCCTCAAGATCGACCCCTCGAAGGATCAGGCGGGCGAAGAGGCCAAGAAGGCGATCTCGATTGAACTTGCGATCGACCGGCTGGCCGTACCCGAGAATCGCGCCCAGAACTGATCTTGCATCCCATTTGGGATGTGCCTGATCCACTCTCTGGACCGTTTACACCCGATACCGCAAGGATCATCGGTCAGCTGCTGCTGATCCTCTTCCTGCTGGGCCTGCTTTTTCTCGGGGGCGTTGTCGTGCTCACCCTCGGCCTCAGCTCACAGCAGGGCAAACTCTCGGAAGGGCAGGGGGGTGGACAACACCCCCACCACGATCCCAGCGAGTTCAAGCATCTGGAGCTTCGGCCCGGAGAGTCCCCAGAAGGGACGCAGCTCCAAGAAACAGCGAGCCCAGGAAAAAAGGCGAGCTAGCGCCCCAGTGATCAAAGAGCCAGCCGGCGGCGGGTGGGCCCAGAACGCGCGCGAGGCTTCCTGCCGAGTGAAACACCCCCATGGTCGATCCTCGCAGCGCCTCAGGGGCACCTCGCGAGGCGAGTGACGAGAGCGAGGGGGAGACAAATCCATGTGAGAAGGCCAAGAGCAGCAGGGCCGTCATCACCATCGAGGGTGAACCTGCCGCACCAAAGATGACGAGCGCCACGCCCGAAAGCAACGTGCCGGTGGAGACGAGGCGGATCTCAGGAATGAGGCGCGAGACCCTGCCCACCAGTCCTCCCTGTACGATCGCCATGGCAAGCCCCATCCCGGCCAGCAGGAAGCCTGCATCCTCGGCCGAATATCCGAATCGGTCGGCCATGAAGATGGCGAAGATCGCCTCCATCTGCGTGACGGCCAGCGTGACGAGAAAGAAGATCTGCACGGGCCTGCGGACCGCCGAACGGGCGAGAAGCTCTTTTGCGAGCTTCGGGCCCCAGCTGCGTGCCGCACGGCTCGCTTCGCGCTGCGCCTCGGTCATCTCGGGCTCGCGGAGCTTGAACCAGGCCAGTACGAGGTTAAAGGCGGTGAGGGCTGCTGCCGCGAACATCGGCCGATCATAGCCCCACGGTGAGAGCAGTGCCCCGAGCGCGGGTCCGACGATAAATCCGAGTCCAAAGCCCGCCCCGATCATTCCCATTCCGCGAGCGCGGTTCTCGGGTGTGGTGACATCGGCCACATAGGCATAGGCCACCGAGAGGTTTGCGGCACAGACGCCCGCAAAGATGCGCCCGGCGAAGATCCAGGTAAGCGTTCCTTCGAAATGCGAAGCAAGCCCCAGCATCACCTGTGAGAGCAGCGTGCCGATGAGGCTCAAGAGCAGCACGGGGCGCCGGCCGATGCGATCCGAGAGCTTGCCCCAGAGCGGCGCCACCGCAAACTGCATGAGCGAGTAGACGGCCATGAGCCAGCCCAGAGTCGTGGCCGAGGCCCCGAACTCACGCGCGTAATAGGGGAGGATCGGGATGACAATCCCAAAGCCGATCAGGTCGATGAAGACGACAAGAAAGATCGAAAGGAGCATGGACTCCTTATCGCACAGACGGGCTTGGGTCGTGTAGCCGATTGATGATCCAAGCCAGCAGCAATCCCATCAGGGCTCCCGCGACGACGTCCGAGATGAAGTGCCTCCCGGCGGCGACCCGTAGGGCCCCGGTCGAGAGCGTGAAGATGAAGCCCGCCATCGCCACCCCAGCCCGGGCCCGGGAAGAAAGCCCCGCCCTGCCGGAAGCCATCCAGGCACAGGCTGAGGCCAGCGCGGCAAAGCTCGTGTGCCCGGAGTAAAATGAAGTGTAATGGGCCGGAGAGCCCCCATGAGCGAGGGGGTCAAGGTACACAAATGGCCTTGGCCTTTGGGTCCACAGGTGGACGCACTCATTGAGAAACCCGTTGCTGAAGGTGACTTGAAGCAGGATCAGGAACTCCCGGGCAAATCGAGCAAGACTGCGGTGCCTCCAGGCCAGCGCCAAGGCCATGAGTACGGCCAGAGCGCCTGCCAGATCCTGGGTCACGAAAGACCAGTAGTCCGCGGTGAGGTCGAATCGAACCGGTACGAGCGCATCCATGGCATTGAGTTGCGCGGGGTCGCAGAGCGCCGGAAGGTCGCGGCAGGCGGGCCGGATCCAGCTTGTTCGCCGGCCAAAGGCCCAATACCATCCGAGAAATGGGAGCAGTGTGAACCAGAGCTGCTTGGCGAGAGTTCCCGGCATGATTGCAGCATTCTAAACGGTCCCGCGCGATTCGGGCAAAAGGAGAAAGCGATGTCGTCGAAATGGCCAGGGCCGGAGGCGGGCGAGATTCTGATCAAGGTGGGAAGACCGGCTCCGGATTTCAGCGCCGAGGCTTATCAGGCGGGCAAAATGTCCCGCGTGGGCCTTCGAGACTTTCAGGGCAAGTGGGTTTGCCTCTTCTTTTATCCGCTCGACTTCACTTTAGTATGCCCGACCGAGATTCGTGCCTTTGCTGCCCGCGAGGCGGAGTTCCGTGAGCACGGCTGCCAGATCGTCGGGGCGAGCACGGACAGCACCTTTGCCCACAAGGCCTGGTACGAGAGGGACCTGCCGGAGGTGAAATTCCCGGTCCTTGCTGACAGTACGCACGCCGTGTCACGCAGCTACGGCGTGCTGGTCGAAGAAGAGGGCATTGCCCTTCGCGGGACTTTTCTGATCGACCCCAAGGGTGTGCTTCAGTGGATGAGCGTCAACGCGCTCGGTGTGGGGCGTTCGGTTGACGAAGTGCTCCGAACCCTGCAGGCCCTTCAGACCGGAGAGCTCTGTGGCGCCGAGTGGCGCCCCGGAAAACCCACCATCAAGGCGTGACACGGAGCCCGTTCGCGGGCTTTGGAATGCCTGTTGCTCGTTGGGGTCGGGATGCGAACTCCATCGGCAGTGTGGCGGTGCCTGATTCTTCCTGTCCTGCTCGGATCGCTCTGCGCTTGGTCTGAGGGGGCCTCGGTGCTGGCGGCGGGTCAGCTGGCGGAGGACAACGAGGCCGACCTCCAGCTGGCACAGCGATACTTCAGCAGGCGAAGGCGTCAGGCCGGCGAGCCCGGCACCGAGCGGGCGCTCCCGCTGATCGGTGCATCCGCAGCCGAGGGCGGCGCTCCGGGTCATGGGCGGCTCGTTGCGAAAGTCGGCACTCGCTGGCGGGTGGAGGTGCGCCTCGCGCGCCCGGAACTCAGGCCTCTTCCAAAATCGGCCGACTTGAAGGTGGACTACGAGGTCATCGAGGCCGAGCTCGGCCCAGTGGCCAGATGGGTGGTGCGCCTGACGAGTGCTTCGTGGACCGAGGGACTTTCGTGGGAGCAGATGCGCGTCCAAGGACAGGTATCAGGTCGGGTGGACTCTCGAATCCGCCCCTGCCGAGAAGGCTTGGGTTGCGGCCCGTGGCGCACTCTTTCGAGTGAGGAAGCCATCCCCACAGCCGGCGAACATCGGATGTCGCTTGGGATTCAGGCGCCGATCTTCGTGTGGGGGGATGCAGGATCTGCGCGGTGGGAGGAGGAGGATTTTTTTGGCCGAAGCCAGGGATGGGAGTGGTCCTGGGGTGCACCCTGGCCTGAAAGGCTTTGGAATGCCCAGGCTGAGGTCCGGCTCGTTCAGGGGGAAGTGCAATGAAGTCTGTCGGTATGGCCGTCTGGATGGTGGCGTGCACGTCTGCGGGGTTGTTCGCCTGCGGAGACCCGGGCGTAGATCCCACGCTTTTGGGGATGGATGACCCGATGGGGCAGGGAGCCTTCTCGCCGGGCGAGCGCAACTTTGCGCGACTCTTCGAAAAGCACCGCGAAGGGACACCGGATCGCCAGCCATGGGCGGGCTTCTGGTGGCCCTACGGCAGCAACGGGATCTCGAGGGCCGTGTCAGGTGGTTCGAGTCCTGCTGGCAAATATGACGCCGCACGCGGCGGGACCACCCGGGCTGAAACCTGGGAGGTCTACAATCACGGCAGCGAAGTCCCGAACATTCAAGGTTGGTGGGGGCACTGCAATGGTTGGTGCGTGGCTGCGGCGCTGTTCCCGGAGCCGCGCGAGTCGGTCGTGGTCAACGGCATCCGATTCAATGTGGCCGACATCAAGGGGTTGCTCACTGAGGCCTCGATGGCCTCAAGCGCCGACTACTTTGGCGAGAGGCTCGATCCCTGGGATCGCGACTATGCCCGCAAGTACGCAGATACGGTTCCCAACCAGTTTTTCCTCGTTCTGACCCACTACATGGGAAGGAACCGACGCACGGTATTGATCGATCGCCACACGGGCAGCGAGGTGTGGAACCAACCCTTGGTCGGCTACCGATTTCAGGCGCCAGTGCCCTCTGACTATCTGGGCAGCGTACCCGGGGCGCCCGATGTGCATCGGATCCGGCTCACGGTCACTCTTTGGTGGATGGATGACAACGTGCCGCCCGGCATCTTGTCGCCACGATTTGAATTTCAGACCAATTCAGCGATCACCGCCCGCACCCTGAAGATGGAGCTCTGGTTGGATGGACCCGTGGTGTTCAATGGCGAGGGAAAAATCGTCAAGAGCGGAGATGTGGTCGTGGCTCGAGAGGGGGGCCTGGTTGCGGGAGGTCAGTGGCTGGGACCGAACACGACCCAGGGGCACCCGGACTACATGTGGGTTCCGTACTCGGTGATCAAGCCCGATCCGAGTGATGAGGATCCCTATTCGAACATCCACGTCGATATTGACTGGATCAGGCGCCACATCCTGACGGGCCAGGATGACCCCAGCGTCAAGCCCATCCCGGTTGGGCCTGCCCCTCCCATTCACACGCCCGAGCCACCGCCGGAGACTCCGTCACCGCCGCCACCGCCACCGGCTTCCACTTGAAGCGGGCCGGCATTGGGCTCACACTAGGCGGACATGTCCGCTTCTGTCGCCCCACGCCCGATCCTGGTCCTCCTTGCTCTGCTTGCAGTGCAGGTCCTCTTCGGTTCGGGCTACGTGGTTTCGAAGGTGCTGGTCGGCGTGTTTCCGCCGCTCGTGTGGGCAAGCCTGCGCATTGTCGTTTCGACCGTGCTTATGCTCGGGGTTGCGTTTTTCATGGGGCGAAAGAGTCCCACCAGCTGGCGCGAGTTCTTCAAGCCGCTCATCGGGTTTGCGCTCCTCGGCATGATCATCAACCAGAGCTCTTTTCTGGCTGGGCTCAAGCACACCACCTCGACCAACAGTGCCATCCTGAACACCCTGATTCCGCTCTTCACGCTGGCGGTGGTGACGATCCGGGGTCAGGAGCGGCTCACCGTGTTCAGGGTACTGGGTTTCGTGCTCGCCCTTGGCGGAGTACTGATCATGCGCAAGGTCGAGGACTTCACGCTCTCGGATCAGACCTTTGTGGGTGACCTGCTTACGGTGCTGAATTGCCTGAGCTATGCGCTCTTTCTTTCGTTCAGCAAACCCTTCCTCGAAAAGCACGACCGGGTGTGGACTACGGCCTGGCTTTTTGTTTATGGCAGCGTGGGCATCAGCTTGCTGGCAGCTCCCGACTACATGAACTTTTCGTGGCCCGAGATGACCCCGATGCTTTGGTGGTGTGCAGCGTTTGCGGTGGTCGGCACCACGCTATTGACCTATTTCCTGAATTTTTGGGCGCTCTCTCACGCGAAGTCGAGCTCGGTTGCGCTGTTTATTTATCTGCAGCCGCCCATAGCAAGCCTCGTGGCCTGGGGATGGCGCGGAGAGCCGATCACGCTGCGGGCGATCTCGGCATCGTTGCTCATTTTTCTGGGCATGCTGCTTGGATTGAAGAAGGCATGAGCACGCCGGTTTACGCAGGATTCTGGCGCAGGTTCGTCGCCTTCTCGGTCGACATGATTCTGGTGCAGGTGACGGCAGGCACCTTGGTGACGCTTGCCCTCTGGCTGAACGGAGCCTCATCCGAGGATCTTTCAGGCGAGGCGCTGCAGGTGCTCGGAGGCCTGGGGACCGCCGCCGTTTTCATTCCTTATTTCAGCCTTTGCCATTTTCGATGGGGTCGCACGCCAGGCAAGCGGTTCATGCGTGTGAGGGTGGTGAGTGCCGCCACTCAAGGGGGCCTGGGCCTTGGGCGCGCTATTGGGCGCTCGCTGGCTTTTTTTCTATCTTACGGATTTTTCATGATCGGTCTCATCATGGCGGGCTTCGATTCAAAGAAGCGCGCCCTTCATGACCGGATTGCCGGGACTCTCTGCCTCAAGGACGGCGATTAGCCAGGAAATCGTCCCAGATCTCGCGTGAGAGCGCGCGGATCTGCTTGAGCTCTTCGAAGAGCTCCGGGCGCCAGCCCTCTCGGCCCTCGAAGGTCTCAAACTCGATGCGCTCAATGTCGAGATGAAGGGCGGTGAGTGCCGCAGAGGCACCCTTGGCCTGAAGGATGTCGAGGTACTTCTGCCGATCAAAGCCGGACGAGGACATGGAGTTTCTCCGTCGAGGTTGGAAGACAGCAAGAGCCTAACTCAACTTCGGTTTGCTCGCACGCACTAGGAAAAGGTCGCAGTCGGTGTTATCAAGGTAGGGACACTTGCTTGCGAGTGAGGTCGGGGTGTAGCGCAGCCTGGCTAGCGCATCTGCTTTGGGAGCAGAGGGTCGCTGGTTCGAATCCAGTCACCCCGACCATTTTTCAAATAAAATCAGCGAGATGCACCAGTCCCTCCCCGAGGGGGAGTTCCGGGCTTATTAGTTGACCAAATTAATCGCTTATGGTTTATAGCCCGCCTTATGAAGCATCAGATTGGGGCTTGGATCGCTCTCGTGGCTCTCTCCACCTCCGCCTGCGGGGTGGCGCGAAACTGTCCCGTGGCCGTGGACCAGAAGGCGTCTTTCATGGCTTTTCCTCGCAAATTTCCTGTGACCGTGACGGTGGATTCGAGGTGGAGCATGGATGAGCGCCAGGCCATCGAGCGAGCAGCAAATACCTGGAACCAGATGGCCGAGGCTGTCGGAAAAGACGCGTTCTTTCGGCTTCGGTACGCATCCGTGCGGGATCTCGGGGCAAGCGAGGACGTGCAGGGCTGCAACCTTCCTGAGGGCTCTGAATCTGAGTTCCCCGTCGTTCGGATCGCGGGAACGGATTCCTGGAGTCTCATGGGCTTTACCGTCACGACCCCTGCAGTGACCCTGCGCTGCCACCGGGGCTCGCAGCTGACCAAGCAGGCCATTGTCGTGAACGTGGACCTCATCTCCGAGGAGCAGCTTGAAAGCGTTTTCGTGCACGAGCTCGGCCATTCGATCGGCCTGGATCACAGCTGCCAGCTCGACGGAGATTCGCCGAACTTCAGGACCTGCGAGGGCCTCGACCTGGGACATCCGTACCGTGAAGCCGTCAGGTATCCCGCGCTTCGAATTGCGCAACCCGCTTCGAAGCTTGGTTTTGGACGAAACGTCTCGTATAGCCCGGGCTCGCGTGAGTTGTAGGAGTTCCTCAGGGACAACGATGTCGAGCGCGCAAGTTGCCTGGTGGAAATCTAAATGATCTGGATCCTTGCCTCAGCAGCGACCGTCGGATTCGTGCACTCGATGGCACCAGGGCACTGGTTGCCGGTCGTGTTGCTTGCGAAGTCGCGCGGCTGGCGTCCGCGGACCGCAGCGCTGGCCTCCCTCGTCACCGCATCAGGGCACATCGTGCTTTCGATCATGATCGCCGGCATTGCCATGGCCGTGGGCGCCCAGGCGCTCCATGAACATGAGCATCGAATCGAGGCGTTTGCAGGCCTTGGACTTGCCGCGTTTGGATTGTTTTTTGCCGTCTCAAGCTACCTGCGGCACGCCCGCTGCCATGGCCACACCCATCACGGACCCGAACCCAAGGCGGGCCCGCAACCGCTTCGCGATGCCCTTGGGTTTCTTTTTCTGGTGGGTTTTTCTCCCTGCGTGGCCATTTTCCCCGTATTTCTCGCCGCCATGCCCTGGGGGGTTGCCGGGTGGCTTCTCACCGGGCTTGCCTTTGCAGCCGGTGTGATCGCTGCAATCGGTGGTTCGGTCGTCACCGTGTCGCTGGGAGCGCTCAAGCTCGATCACCCGATCTTCGAGCACTTTGGTGACGTGCTCACCGGCGCCGCGATGGTGCTGCTTGGGCTCGGGCTCTTTCTCTTTTCACACGCCGGAGGTGCGGCATGATCACTCTGATCGCCTTCCTGCTGGGTCTGGTCCATGTGCTCTCGCCCGACCACTGGGTGCCGCTCTCACTGCAGAGCTGGCAGCGCGGCTGGAACTACCGCCGCACGCAGGGCTTGGTTTTGCAGCTCATGCTTTTGCATGTGGCCATGGGCCTTCTTGCCGCCCTCATGCTCGGCGAATGGGCGCGGGGGCTTGGCTCGAGCGGTCTATTTGCATTTTCGCTGGGGCTGGTGCTCGTGATGTCGCTGGCCCGTTTTGTCCGGTTCTCGCGTCTTCGCGAAGCCTTTCTTGCCGGTCCGCAGGGCAAGCGCGGACTGG
>CAIOHW010000156.1 GCA_903858195.1 Oligoflexia bacterium
CTGTAGTATCATAGAAGGGTGCAAGTGCTGCATCTGAAGGTACGATTTTCTAGAAAATTCAAGGAACTACCAGGATGCGGAGCACTCGGCTCGAGTGTTCGTATTAATTTCCGCAGCACTTCTTGAATTTTTTGCCGCTTCCGCACGAACAGGGGTCATTGCGACCCACCTTGGGAGCCTCGCGCCGAATCGTATCGGTCTTGCCCGCCTGGGCATCCAGAAACCGCCATTCACCCTTTTCTTTTTCAAAAAGGCTGTGCTCACGGTGGTCATGCACCTGTCCGTCCATCTTGTATTTTACGTGGAACGTGACCGTTCCCTGTTCGTCTTTTTCACCGCCCATTGCGGTTTCAAGGATGGTGAGTCCCAGCCATTCGGACTTCGACGACCAATCTTCGATCCCGGCTCGGTCCACTTCGCCCACGGTGCGGGAGTGGTGCGTGGCCAGAATGTAGTCGATTTCCCCCTTCACGAAGGCAGTGTAGCGCGAGCGCATGAGCGCTTCGGCGGTCTTGGCCTTTGACTTTCCCTGGATCAGGGGAAGGCAGCACTGGGTTTCAGGGAGGGTTGAGCCGCAGGGGCAATCTTTTTTTGCAGAGGTAGTCATGTTTTGAAACCTACCTCCACCCTTGACGGAGCGCTAGGGGCTTGGTTGGTTGCAGCCATGCAAAAATCGCAGAAGATCTTGAATGCGGCCGTCATCGTCTCCGCCCTCGGATACTTCGTCGACATCTATGACCTGATCCTGTTCAGCATCGTCCGGGTGTCGAGCCTCAAGTCGCTCGGCCTTGAGGGACAGGAGCTGTTTGATCAGGGGGTGCGACTGCTCAACATGCAGATGCTGGGGATGCTCATCGGTGGCGTCCTCTGGGGGATCCTCGGAGACAAGCGCGGGCGCCTCTCGGTGCTTTTCGGGTCCATCCTCATGTACTCGGTTGCAAATGTTTTGAACGGGATGGTTGCGAGCGTGGACCAGTATGCATGGCTCCGGCTCGTGGCCGGGATCGGCCTCGCCGGCGAACTCGGTGCCGGCATCACGCTGGTCTCGGAAGTCCTGCCGCGCGAGAAGCGCGGCTTTGGCACGACCATCGTCGCGGCCGTCGGCATCTGCGGGGCTGTGCTTGCCGCCCGAATCGCCGAGGCTTTTGAGTGGCGCACGGCATTCTACATCGGCGGCGGGCTGGGTCTTGCGCTGCTTGTGCTCCGGATCAGCGTTTTTGAGTCCGAGATGTTTTCGGCAATCAAGTCGCGCACCCGCAACCGCGGAAACTTCTTCCAGCTCTTTCGCCCCTTCTCGAGGCTGAGACGGTACCTGGCCTGCATCTTCATCGGTGTCCCGATCTGGTATGTGATTGGCATCCTGATCACCTTTTCTCCTGAGTTCGCTCGCGAGATGGGTGCATCTTCCGAGATCGTGGCGGGCAAATCGGTGATGTATTCCTACATCGGGCTTGCGCTCGGCGACCTGTCGAGCGGACTTCTGAGCCAGCTCCTCAAGAGCCGAAAAAAGGTGGTGCTCCTGTTCCTGCTCCTGGTCGCGGCTTGCGTGGCCTTCTATCTCGGAATGTCAGTGCCGGGTGAAACCACGGTCTACGGCCTTTGTCTGGCCCTGGGGTTTGCCTCGGGTTACTGGGCGATTTTTGTAACGGTTGCAGCCGAGCAGTTCGGCACCAACCTGCGAGCAACCGCCACGACTTCGGTCCCCAATTTCGTTCGTGGCTCCGTGGTGCCGCTCACCTTGATCTTTGCCCCGCTGAAGACTTCCTTCGGAATGGTGCCTGCTGCATGGATCGTGGGCGCTCTGGCGCTATCGCTGGCCTTTTTGGGCCTCTCGCAGCTCACCGAGACTTTTGCCAAGGATCTCGACTATCTGGAAGAGGGGGCGTGAGAATGTACATGGAAAATACCCGTGGACTCCGGGTCATTGCCGAGCCCACCTTCCTGCGTGAGGAATCCAAGCCCGAAGAGGCGCTCTACATCTTTGCCTATAAGATCATGCTCGAGAACACCGGGAATGAGAGCGTCCAGCTGCTGTCACGCCACTGGATCATCACTGACGGAACCGGGGGCGTGCGCGAAGTCAAAGGCGACGGGGTGGTGGGCCAGCAGCCTGTGCTCGAGCCTGGAGCAACCTACGAGTATTCGAGCTTTTCGCCGATCGCGACGCCGACCGGCAACATGAGGGGAAGCTATCGGATGAAGGTCCTGAGCTCGGGCGAAACCTTCGAGGCGAGGATTCCGCTTTTTTTCCTGCGGGATCTTCGTCAGTTCAACTAGGGGTCAGTAGTCTTTCAAGAGCTGGGAGAGCTTCAGGCCCAGTCCCTCGGCGATCGCCACGAGCGTGCTGAATCGCGGATCCCGCTTGCCGTTTTCGAGATCCGACAGGTTTCCCTTGCTGATCTTCATCTCGGCAGAGAGGCGCTCGAGCGAGATGCCGCGACGCTGGCGTTCGCGTGCGATGTGTTGCCCCAGCTGTTTGACTTCACGTGTGGAGGTTTTGGTCCTGGCCATGAACCCCAGTTTATCCCAAACGGGTTCGCAATGGCGAATTTCAGGGTGATTCTGCCTGGCAAGGTGTGTCGCATTTTTTTCCGGGCGTTTGTGCTAATCAGGATCCATGCGGCGCATCACGGATCGTGCCATCGTGCTCAGGGTGGTGCCTTTCGAGGACCGGCACCGAATTGTGACGGCGTTGACCGAGGGGCACGGCCGGGTTTCGGCCCTCGCCCGCAACTGCGTGCAATCGCGAAGGTTTGGGGGCGCGCTCGAGGTATTCACCGCGTCCGAGTGGATTGTTTCCGAGAAAAACGAGCAGGCCGAGCTGTGGAGCCTTCAAGAAGCCCGGGCGCTCAAGCCCTTCGAGGGCCTACGCTCGAGCCTCGGGCGCTTGGCGATGGCGGGCGTCCTCAGTGAGTTGATGCTGCGCGTGGCTCCCGAAAAGGAGGCATGCGAAGATTTGTTTAAGCTGCACGCCAATGCGCTTTCGGCACTCGAGGAGCTTTCGGGTGAAAACCCTCCCACGAGTTTCCTGAACGGCTACCTTGCCAAGCTACTGCAGTGGAGC
>CAIOHW010000157.1 GCA_903858195.1 Oligoflexia bacterium
CCGGGTGTTGAGCTCGGATCTGATGGGGCCATCCTGTCGTATGACATCGAAACGCAGGTGCATTCGGTGTTTCGCAATGTGCGCCACATCCTCGAAGAGGTGGGTCTGGGGCTTGAACACCTTGCCGATGTGCAGGTTTTTCTGACCGACATGAAAAGGGACTTTCCCGTCATGAACCGGCTTTGGGCCGAGTATTTTCCGGAGAGCGCCCCCTGCCGAACCACCGTCGAGGTGGGTGCACTTCCCACCCCGATTGCAGTCGAGCTCAAGTGCATTGCCGTTTTTCCGGAGGGGCGCGGATGAGGCCCATCCATTTCAAGAAGTGGATTGATGAGAATCGCCACCTGCTCAAGCCCCCGGTCGGAAACCAGCAGATCTGGCTTGATCGCGAATTCATGGTCACAGTCGTCGGTGGTCCGAATTCGCGCACCGACTATCACATCAATCAGGGCGAAGAGTTTTTTTATCAGGTCGAAGGCGACATCAACCTGCGCATGCTTGAGGACGGGCGGCCCGTGGATTTTCCGATTTGCGAGGGCGAGATCTTTCTGCTTCCACCCAATGTTCCGCACTCGCCCCAGCGCCCGGAAGGCACGGTCGGGCTAGTGATCGAGCGCCGCAGGCTCCCTCATGAGATCGACTCGTTTTTGTGGGTGTGTGGCAACTGCCATCATGAACTCTGGAAGAAGTCACTCCATCTGCAGGACATCGTAAAAGACTTGCCCTTGGTGTTTCGTGAGTATCACTCCGACCCTTCCCACAGGATTTGCAGCCGGTGTGGCGCCCGACATGATTGATATCCACACCCACATCCTCCCCGAGAAGCTCCCGAAGTGGAAAGAGCGCTTTGGCTATGGCGGATTCATCGAGCTTGATCACCACGCGCATTGCCGGGCGAGGATGATCCGCGATGATGGAAAGTTTTTTCGAGAAGTGGAGAGCAACTGCTGGGATCCGAAGGCGCGAATCGCCGAATGCGATCGGCACGGAGTTTCGTGTCAGGTTCTTTCGACCGTGCCCGTGATGTTTAGCTATTGGGCCAAGGCCCAGCACGCGCACGACGTTTCCCGGTTCTTGAATGACCACATCGCAGGCGTGGTGCGCGCGAACCCCGGAAGGTTCGAGGGGCTTGCGACCCTGCCGATGCAGGATCCCGATCTTGCGTGCCGCGAGCTTGAGCGGGCCGTGAAGGATCTTGGACTCAAGGGAATCGAGATCGGGAGCCACATTCGGGGCGAAGGGTTTGATTGGAATCTGGATGAGCCTCAGGTGTTGGAGGTGCTCGCCGAAGCCGAGCGCTTGGGCGCGTGCGTGTTTGTGCACCCGTGGGATATGATGGGCGAGAGCTCCATGCCTCGTTACTGGCTTCCCTGGCTGGTGGGAATGCCGGCTGAGATTTCGCGCGCGATCTGTTCGATGATGTTTGGGGGAGTCTTTGAGCGGTTTCCAAGGCTTCGCGTTGCCTTTGCTCATGGGGGTGGTGCTTTTCCTTCGACCCTTGGACGCATCCAGCACGGATTTGAATCGCGTCCGGATCTCTGCGCAGTCAACACACGGAAGTCACCCATCGAGCAGCGCCACTCATTTTATCTCGACACCCTCGTGCATGATCCGGCCGTGCTTTCGCATCTCATCGAAGTGTTTGGTGCCGAGAGGCTTGCCCTTGGGACGGACTATCCATTCCCGCTGGGAGAGGCGGTGCCGGGCGAGCTCGTTCGGTCGTTGAGCACCCTGACGAGTTCGCAGCGCGAACGCATTCTTTCGGGAACGGCACGTGAGTGGTTGGAGGGGGCATGACATCAGGAGCCAATCAGTCGATATTCAAGACGCCCCGGGAAGAATTTTTGTTTCCGAAACGCCCGGATGGCCGGGAGTACCTGTACTTTGCCGGGAACTCGCTTGGACTTCAGCCCAAGAGGGCTCGGCAGTATATCGAAGAGGAGCTCGAGGACTGGGCGCAGCTCGGAGTCGAAGGACATCTCAAGGCGCGCCACCCGTGGCTTCCGTACCATGAGTTTCTGACGGATAGCCTGGCAGGCCTCGTGGGAGCAAAGCCCACCGAAGTGGTGGCGATGAACACGCTCACCGTGAACCTGCACCTCATGATGGTGTCGTTCTACCGTCCAACCAAATCGCGATTCAAGATCCTGATCGAAGGCGGGGCCTTTCCGTCCGATCAGTATGCGGTGGCCTCGCAAGCCCGATTTCATTCGGGTTCAGTCGGGTTTGATCCCGCCTCTGCCCTCATCGAGCTCAAGCCCCGTGCGGGTGAGGCGACGCTTCGCACCGATGACATTCTTGCCACGATCGAGAGGCATCGAGCTGAGCTTGCACTGGTGATGCTGGGAAACACAAATTACCTGACTGGCCAGTGCTTTGATGTCGCCACCATCACTCGGGCCGCACAGGATGCCGGTGCTTTTTGTGGCTGGGATCTGGCACACGGAGCTGGAAGCCTTGAGCTCAAGCTTCATGACTGGGGTCCTGATTTTGCGGTCTGGTGTTCTTACAAGTATCTCAACAGCGGTCCCGGCGCGCTCGGGGGCTGCTTTGTGCACGAGCGCCACCATCGGGATCCGAGAATCCCCCGTTTCGAAGGCTGGTGGGGCCAGAACAAGCAAACCCGCTTTAAGATGGGCCCGAACTTTGACCCGATCCCGACTGTCGAAGCCTGGCAATTGAGTAACCCGCCGATCTTCCAGCTTGCGGCGATGCGGGCGTCGCTCGAAATCTTTGACCGCCTCGGCATGGGCGCAATCCGAAGGCAGAGCCTCGCCCTCACCTCGCGCCTCATCGAGCAGGTGGGGCGTATGACCGGGATTGAGGTCGTGACCCCTCGGTCCGAAGCCGATCGCGGCGGCCATGTCTCGCTTCGCGTGCCCGGTGGACACCGCAGGTGGACCGATGCGCTCGAGCAGGCAGGGGTGATTGCCGATGGGCGAGAGCCTGATATCGTGCGCATCGCTCCGGTGGCGCTCTACAACACGACCCAGGAGATCGACGAGCTATGCACCATTCTGAGGGGGGTCGCACAGGCATGAGTGTTTCTGAAAATCGTTCGATCACCCTGGTGGGCGGCGGGCTGGTGGGGTCGCTCCTCGCGACCGGGCTTGCCCGTCGCGGCTTTGACGTGGAGCTTCTGGAGCGCAGGCCCGACATGCGCAAAAGCCAGCATTCGGCCGGACGCTCGATCAACCTTGCCGTCTCGGCTCGAGGCATTCATGCCCTTCGGGAGCTTGGGCTTGCAGACGAGGTGCTCTCGCGCGGAATCCCGATGAAGGGCCGAATCATGCATTCGCCCTCGGGCGAGCTCACCTATCAGCCCTATGGCGTTGAGGACTGGCAGTGCATCTATTCGATCTCGCGAGGCGAGCTGAACAAACAGCTCCTCACCGCAGCCGAGCGCACCGGTCGCGTGCAGGTCGAGTTTGAATCCAGGCTCAAGTCCACCCGCCTGCAGGCAGCCGGCGTCGAGCTTGAGCTCGATTCTGGGGATGGCTCGCCGGTCAGGCGACTCAAGCGCGCTCGGGTGATCGGAACCGATGGCTCGGCCTCGGCGCTTCGCCGTGCAACACTGGATCGGGCGTCGGGTCACTGCACCGAAGATCTTCTCGATTACGGCTACAAGGAGCTCACCATCCTGCCCGGTCGGAATGGGGAGTTTCGGATGGATCGAAATGCTCTTCACATCTGGCCTCGCGGCAATTTCATGCTGATTGCGCTTCCCAATTTTGACGGAAGCTTCACTTGCACGCTCTTTCTGCCCTACGAAGGGGAGCTCAGTTTTGCACGGCTCACGAATCCTGCCGAAGTGAGGGGGTTTTTTGAGACCCACTTTGCCGACACGCTCCCGCTGATCGATGACCTTGAGGGGACATTCTTTGCAAACCCAACGGGACACATGGTCACGGTGCGCTGTTCGACCTGGCACGCGGGCTCAGAGAGCCTGCTTTTGGGGGATGCGGCCCATGCGATCGTTCCGTTTTTTGGACAGGGGATGAATTCTGGCTTCGAAGACTGCACGGAGTTCTTTGCTGCGCTCGATTCAGGACTGGCTTGGAAGGATCTTTTCTCGCACATGAGCCGCACTCGAGTGGACAACGCAAACGCGATTGCCCAGATGGCCATCGAGAACTTTCTTGAGATGCGCGATCGAGTGGGCGATGCGCAGTTTTTACGCGAGAAGGCGCTCGAAAAGCGCCTTCAGATCCGTTATCCGCTCGACTACATCTCGCGCTACTCGCTGGTGAGCTTTAGCCGCGTTCCATACACGGTGGCGCTTGAGGCTGGCATCAAGCAGGCCGGGTTTCTTCGCTCGGTCTGTGAGCCGGGCCTTGACCCTGCTCAAATGGACATCGAAGCGCTCGGCCCGAGGATTCTGGCCGAGATCGCTCCCGTGACCCGCACTCATCTTCCGGAGGGACTGAAGCCATGAATCTTGGAATCCAGGGAAAGCGGGCGCTCGTTCAGGGCGCATCGAGCGGACTTGGGTATGCCATCGCGCGGGCGCTGCTCGGTGAGGGCGTGAAGGTCGCCATTTGCGCGAGGCCGGGTGAACGCCTCAAGCAGGCGCAGGCCACAATGGGGGCGCAGGCCGCGATCGGCGCCGACCTCTCGCGTCCGGGCGAGTCGGCCCGGGTGGTCGCCGAAGCGCGCGAGCTTCTGGGTGGACTCGACATTCTTGTCGTCAACACCGGTGGGCCACCGAAGGCAGAATTTTTACAGGCGTCTGATGACCAGTGGCGCGAAGGCGTGGAGAGCCTGTGGATGGGTGCCGTCGGTGCCATTCGCGGGGCGCTTCCTGCAATGATGCAGCAGAAGTGGGGGCGCATCCTGCTTGTGACCTCTGCGGCGGCCCGTGAGCCGATGGCGGGACTCACGATTTCAAACGGGCTCCGTGCGGGGCTTCTCGGGCTCACCAAATCGATCAGCAACGAAGTGGCCCATGCCGGTGTGACGATTAACGCACTCCTGCCGGGATATACCGATACCGAGCGTCTCAGAGAGCTTGGGATTCCGGCTGAGAAAATCTCGGCCGCGATTCCGGCGCGAAGACTCGGCAGGCCCGAAGAGTTTGCGGCGACGGCGGCGTTTCTCGCATCCGAGCCCGCGGCCTACATCACCGGTCAGGCGCTTGCGGTGGATGGGGGATTCCTTAAAGGAATCTGACCCGCTCAAGCTGGTTGGTCTCAGGCGTCCAGCGTACCGATGCCCCGTGCTTTCGCGGAAAGCCGACATTCATGTAGCCCTCGCACTCGTGCGCGTCGTGGCAGTGGCCCATGACGAGCGCCGATGCGCCGGATGAAGCCAGCCGCGTTCGGGCGTATTCAAAGTAGATGTCGCGAAGCGCGTTTCGGCGTGCGTCGCTCCAGCCATCCGGAAGTTCGGGCTGGCGATCGCGTGAGCCGTTGCTCCAAGTGTTTCCGACGGCGTCCAGAATCGCTCCAGGAGCGAGGTCGACCAGAAGCCTCCCAAAACGGCCCCTGAAAAAGCGACGCAGCACCAGGTAGGTGCGATCGGTCGGATCGGCAAGATCGCCGTGCTCCACGCGAAGTCGCCTTCCGGCGAGTTCGATCTCGATGAAGTCGCCGTGGATCTTTGCGTCCGAGCAGTCCATCGATCGGTAGGCACCCGCCAGCCAGAAGTCATGGTTGCCCTCGACATGGTGGACATGCACACCGCGGGTGAGGAGCTCGCGCACACGTGAAAAAAACGGCGCATGCTGGGAGGCAAACACGGATTTGTTGCCGACGAAAACATCGAAGATGTCACCGGCCAGTGCCACGTGGTCGCCCGGTGCTGGGACCGACTCAAGCCAATTTAAGATGCGCTGATAGAAGGGCTCGGAGGGCGCCATCAGGTGCAAATCAGAAAGGATATGGACCTTGGGCGCCGGGCTCATGATGAGCCGGGTTTCTCGCGCTCAGTACTTTTGATCAAGCAGTTTTCCGCGGCCACGAGTATCGGCGGAGCCGGCCTGCCTGAGTTTCAGGAACTCAGCGCCGCTGAAGCTTCGGATCACCCGGCCGTCGAGATCACTGAGCACCACCGATAGGCCTGGTGCCCCCGTGGGGATGGGCTGGCGAATCGAGGCCTGTAGACCATGGCTTTGGGTCTTGGACTCACGGGTGAAATCTTCGATGGCTGCCTGCACGGCGCGGAGCTGCTCCTCGATCGAGGGCTCGGTCGGAGCCGGGGCCTCATCTTCGGGGCTCTGGGCCGTCTGCTGGCGACGGGGACTGCCTTCGCCGCCCGGCTGCTGACCGTAACCATCGCCCTCGCCTTGCGGCTTGAGTGACTGAGTCAGTCGAAAAATTTCTCTAAAAGTGCCGACCTTCACATCTGACTGATCGTCAGGAGGTGCGTCCGCCTTGACCTTTTTTGCCGGGGTCGGAGGCGTTGTCGGCTCCCGTAGCTTCGAGCTCCGCCACGATTTTGGCGAGTTCGGCCTCGCTCTCCTCCGAGATCGGCCGGATGACGTTGACCGGGCAGACGGATGCACAGATGCCGCAGCCATGGCAGGTGTCGGTGTCGATCACGAACTGCGAAACGCCGTAGTAGATGCTGCGGGTGGGGCAGACATCCACGCAATCCTGGCAAGAGGTGCAGGCAGGGCGAGGTGAGCATGGTCTCGGTGGCTCACCGTCTCCAGCAGATCGCCGCTGGAAATGAGCTGGCGGCGCTGCTCCACCACGATGC
>CAIOHW010000158.1 GCA_903858195.1 Oligoflexia bacterium
CCGAATACCAGTCGCCGATCTCATCTGAGATCGTGGGCTAAGTCGGGGCACTCCGAAGATGGCCATTCTTCCACATCACGGCAAGACCCCGCAGATGGCTCCTGATGTTTTTGTCGCGCCTTCAGCCGACATCATCGGAGAAGTCACGATCGGTGCACAGAGTTCGGTCTGGTTTCAGTGTGTGGTGCGCGGCGATGTGCACACGATCGAGATCGGCGAGCGCACCAACATCCAGGACCAGAGCTGCCTGCATGTGACGCGCAAGCGATCGCCCCTCAAGGTGGGCGATGACTGCACGATCGGGCACCGCGTGGTGCTTCACGGCTGCACTGTGGGAAACCGCGTGCTCGTCGGCATGGGCGCCATCATCATGGATGACGCCGTGATCGAAGACGACGTGATCATCGGAGCAGGCTCGCTCGTGACCCAGAAGACTCGCATCCCCTCAGGAAGCCTTGCCGTCGGGAGCCCGGCTCGCGTGATCCGTCCGCTCAAGAAGGAAGAGCTGGAATTCCTGCGCGCAAGCGCTCAGAATTACGTCTCGGATGCCATCGCCTACCGCCAAGCGTCAGGTACGCTACTTTCATAAGCCCGCCCTGGGTCGCGTGCTCTCGCGCTTCCTGCTTCCCGTGGTGGCTGCCTATTTCGTGGGCTTTGTGGTCTCGGGAGTGGCCGTACTCGACCCGGCAGTTCAGAAGGTCGCGCAAAAACACATCCCCATCAGCCCGGCTCCGCACTCGATCCAGGGGCCGGCGCTTCAGGCCGGTCGCGACCTGCAGTCGGTGGTTTGGCACTACCTGACCCACCAGCCTGAGGCGTGCGGGGAGGGAAGGGCCGTGAATGACTTCCAGCGCATCCAGTGCCGCGAGTTTGCCTCCAGGCTCTCAAGCTTGGGGTGGCTTGCCGCCATCCCGTTTCTGCTGGCCGGGGGGCTATTCTTTGTCCTGTTTGACGGGATGCGCATGCGGTTTTCGCGAGCCCGAACCCAGATCGCCGCAGGCCGGATGCTCGGGCGCGGGGTGGTCACTGACCCGGCCCGCGCAGCGCCCGACTTGTTTTCGTGGTGGATGGGGGTGACCCCCGTCACCGTGCAAGGGGCCGAGGGGCGCCAGCTCGTGGTCTGCCTTCCTCCGGAGATGGCCGTGCCCGAGCCCGGGGCCAGTGTAACCCTGTATGAATGGGGCAAATTTGCGGGCAAAAAACGCTATTTTGCCGTCCTTTACGCCCCCCATCTGGCGGTGCTACAGGGGGGGTAAGGCCCCCTCATGTCGTTTGTTCACCTGAACCTGCATACCCAGTACAGCCTGCTCGAAGGCGCCATCCGTCCAGACACGCTTTTTCCGCGGGTCAAGGAACTGGGCATGCCCGCCGTGGCCATCACCGACTCGCAAAACCTCTTTGGCGCCGTCGACTTTTACTTCCAGGCCCGCGATGCCGGCATCAAGCCCATCATTGGGTGCGAGCTCCAATGCGCAGCCCAGCTTCCGCCTCCTGCCGGTGCCGCAGGCCCTGCAAGCGGGCATTCCATGTCTCAGGCAACCTCCCAGGCTCGGCAGACCGATTTCGGCCCCAAGTTCCACACGCTCGTGGCTCTGTGCAAGGATCTGACGGGCTATCGCAACCTTTGCCGCATCGTGACCGAGGCCTACACCCAGGCTGCGGCAAAAAACCGCGCGCAGGCAGGGCAGAAGGGCGTACAGCCCGCCCGCGTGCTGGTGGACCGAGCGATGCTCGAAAAGTGGGGCGAGGGACTGGTGATCCTTTCGGGCGGGCTCAGAGGTGAGATCCCGTATCGGTTGCTTTTTGGAGACCTCGAGGGCGCCTCCGAGCTGATTGCTTGGTTCAAGGGCCGCTTCAACGACGACTTTTACCTCGAGATTCAAGACACGGGGCTGCCTGAGCAGGAGTTCATCAACAACGAGCTTGCAAGCCTGGGCCAAAAGCTCGGGGTCAAGCTCGTGGGCACCACCAACTGCCACTACCTCAAACCCGAAGACGCCGAGGCGCAAGAGGTGCTCCAGTGCATCGAGGCTGCAAAAAACCTCGATTTTGACCGCCCCAGGAGCCTCGTTCCCACCGAGTATTGGGTCAAGCCGCCCGAGCTCATGCGCGAGCGGCTAAAACCCTATCCGGGTGCTGCCGACCATACGCTCGAGATCGCAGACAAGTGCAACCTTGCCTTCAAGTTCAAGGACGAAAAGGGAAAGCAGATCTACCACCTGCCTGATTTCAGGCCCGAAGGTGTCGGAAAGGACGAGCCCTTCGATACGGTGGCCTTCTTCAAACAGGAGGCACGAAAGGGTCTGGCCTTGCGCTTTGCATCGCCTGCTTTTGAAAAGACGGTGAGTGCTCCGGATTGGCAGGAGCGTAAGCGCCTCTACGAGGCTCGTTTGGAAGACGAGCTTGCGATGATCGAAAAGACAGGCTTTTCGGGCTATTTTTTGATCGTTGCTGACTTCATCCAGTGGGCCAAACGCCACGACATCCCGGTGGGTCCGGGGCGTGGCTCGGGTGCAGGCTCGCTCGTTGCCTATTCGCTCCAGATCACCGACATTGATCCCATTCCGTTTAACCTGCTGTTTGAGCGCTTCATCAACCCTGAGCGCATCAGCATGCCCGACTTTGACATCGACTTTTGCCAGGATCGTCGTGGCGAAGTGATTGATTACGTCGGCCGCAAGTACGGCGCCGAAAACGTCGTCCAGATCATCACGTTCGGAAAGCTGCAGGCCAAGGCCTGCGTCAAGGATGTGGGCCGCGTGCTCGGGCTCTCGTTTGCCGAGACCGACCAGATCACCAAGCTCTTTCCGGATGTGCTGAACATCGAAATCGCAGACGCGCTCAAGCAGGAGCCCAGGCTCCAGGAGCGCATGGATGCCGACCCCAAGATCGCCAAGGTCATGGAGTACGCGCTCGCCCTCGAAGGCCTTTACCGCAACGCAGGCATCCACGCAGCCGGAGTGATCATCACCCAGGAGCCCGTGGTCAATTACTGCGCGCTTTATGTCGGCAAGGACGGCGATGTCGTCACGCAGTTTGACAAGGACTTTGCCGAGAAGATCGGGCTCGTCAAATTCGACTTCCTCGGACTCAAGACCCTCACCGTGATCGACAATGCGGTCAAGCTCGTGCGCCAGACGGCAGAGCCCGGTTCGGCCGACGCAGGCTTTGATCTGGCGCGCATGAATTATGAGGACAGTGAGGTCTTCAAGTTGATCGGTTCGGGCGACACCGACGGCGTGTTCCAGGTTGAAAGCTCAGGGATGAAAGATCTCTGCCAGCGCATCCAGCCCGGAAACCTCGAAGACATCACGGCGATCAATGCGCTTTATCGTCCGGGTCCGCTTTCCAGCGGCATGGTCGACGACTTCATTGACCGAAAGCATGGTCGAAAACCCATCGTCTACGAGGTCGAGCAGCTCGCGCCCATCTTAAAAGACACCTACGGCGTCATCGTCTACCAAGAACAGGTCATGCAGATCGCCCGAGAGCTTGCCGGCTACTCGCTCGGGCAAGCCGACCTGCTCAGGCGCGCGATGGGTAAAAAGAAGGCCGACGAAATGGCCAAGCACAGCGAGACCTTCGTCAAGGGTGCGACCGATCAGGGAATCAATCCCGCCAAGGCCAAGGGCATCTTTGATCTCATGGCGATGTTTGCCGAATACGGCTTCAACAAGTCGCACTCGGCCGCCTACGGGGTGCTGACCTACCAGACGGCCTATCTCAAGCGCTACTACCCGGCCGAGTTCATGGCAGCCCTCATGACGACTGAAATGGACGCGACCGAAAAGCTCACGAAGTACATTTCGGACGCACGCGCGCACGGCATCCAGGTCCTGAGCCCGGATGTAAATCGCTCGGAGCGCAAGTTCAGTGTCGAGCGCATCGCAGAGGGCCCCCACGCGGGCGAAAAGGCCGTGCGCTTTGGTCTTGAGGCCATCAAGGGAGTGGGCGGATCGGCAGTCGATGCGCTGATGGACGCGCGAAAAGAAAAGCCCTTCAAGAGTGTCGTCGATTTCTGCAAGAGGGTCTCGACCCGCAAGGCCAACAAGAAGGTGCTTGAGTCGCTGACCATCGCAGGCGCCTTTGATTCGATCGCCGAAGTGAACCGCGCCTCCATCCACGCGTCGCTTGAAAAAGTGATCGAGCATGCCGCCGACGAGCAGGCCGAGCGCGAGCGCGGTCAGAATTCGCTCTTTGATGCGTTTGGCTCGGACGAGGTGAAGCTCGTGAGCTCGGGAGCCGGAAAGCTCTTTACCCAGGTCGAGGATTGGCCCGAGAGCAAGCGCCTGACCCTCGAAAAGCAGGTGGTGGGTTTTTACGTCTCCGGCCACCCGATGGAGCGCTGGCAAAAGATCGCCGAAGACTGGCTCGGCTGGAGCATCGACAAGCTCAAGCGCGTGAACGAAGAGAAGGCAGCAGCCCGGGCAAAAAATCCTGCCGCCGCCGCAGCATCAGCCCAGGGCTCGGTCGGACCGGACGGCCGCTACCAGCGGGCTGCCAAGACCGAAGTCAAGATCTGCGGGCTTCTCGGAGACATCCGCGAGGTCATGACCAAGAAGGGCTCTCGCATGGCCTTTGGTGCCATTGAGGACCTCGAGGGCAAGGTCGAGGTCGTGTTCTTTCCCGAGGCCTACACGTCCTTGGGTGAAACGCTCAAGCGGGCGACCTCGGAAGCCATGGCAGTCGTGCTCACCGGAGAGGTGGAATTCACCGACGAGATGCCCAAGGTGCTTGCCAAGTCGATCGAGTGGGCCGAAGAGGCCCATCAGGGGCGGGTGAGCCGCGTACTCGTCAGGCTCAACCCCAGCGAGACGAGCCCCGATCAGCTGCGTGAGCTCAAGCAGGGGTTTTTAGCCCATCGGGGCAAGTGTCCGGTCACCATCGAGTTCATCGATCCGCGTTTCAAGACGCGCCTGACCCTTCCTCCCGGGGTGCGGGTGAGCGGCACCCCGCAGATGGCCCAGTCGATCAACCAGATCTTTGGAAAAACAGTGGTTTCGCTCCACTGAGCCCGTTAAACTTTGGGCACCATGGATCGGGTGCTTTTCATCCTGTCTCTTTTGATGGGCTCGGCTTGGGCGGCACCACAGCCTGCTGTTTCGCCGTCGCCATCACCATCACCATCACCGGCCGCCTCTGGAGCGGGCCTGCGCGTCAACGAGTCGGTGCGCTCGGCCCTCTACGGCCTGCAGCCAAGCCTCGGTGAGCTCACAAACTGGCAAAAGCGGCTTTTTAACGACGAAATCGTCGCCAACGGGCAGGACTTCGTACGCGAGCACCGCCTGATCGGTGACCGCGTCAAGGTCGAGCTCGACGAGGCGCTGATCCGGCGCACCCTTCAATTTTACGCCCCGCAGGCGCTCGGAAACGACGAGCCCCGGGTGGCCGCCCGAGTCGAAGCTGCCGAGCGCTGCCCGCTTTGCGACGCCTCGGTTGAGCCCCTCAAGAAGCTCCTGCAGGCGAGGCTTGAGGCGCGCGGAGTGAAACCCGTCTGGTTCAAGGACGAAGAGATGCCGGCTGCCGCTGCCCCGGGCGCTCCAGCAGCCATCACGCAGCAGCTTCCGCGCTTCGGATTCCTTCGCGCCCTGGAGCTTTCGCGCGGCCTTCAGGGCTCGGTCCTCGTGAGCATTGAGCCCGTCATGAAGCAGGCGGACGCCGAGGGCATGGCTAACGGGGAGCTCGAGGCCGAAGATGGGCGTTTTGTCCTGAGGCTTGGCCTCACGATGGGGCGCCTCGTATCCTCCAAGAAGGTCGAGTTCCAGCGAATCGACTCCGTCGAGGTGCTCGCGCGCCGGGTCTGGACCGAATCGATGGCCGAGCTCACCGAGGGCACGCGTGTCGGGCGGTCATCGGGCGGAGCTCCCGAATCAGGTGTCGAATCAGGTGCCGCGTCGGGGAGCGAGGCGCCTCCCGAAGTGCTCATCGCGGTTCAGGGCGTACGCGAGTTCGCGATTCTTTCTGGCCTGAAGGGGCAGATCCAGCAGGCGCTCGGCGGCTCGATGCCGGTGATCGAGAGAAGCCTGATTCGCGACAAAGTGGTTCTTGCCATCCGCACGAGCCAGACGCCTGACGAGGTTCGTGGCAAGCTTGCCGCAATCACAGTCGGCTCGCAGAAGCTCGTGCTGGGGCAGGGACCGTTGCTGGAAGGGGAGCTCAAGTGAAGAAGATCGTTGCAGCAGCGGTGGCGGTTCTTGCGTTTGCAGTCGTGCTCTCGGGGTGCCAGAGATCGCAGGCTTTTCGGCGCGACCAGGACTTTTATCGCGAAAACCCAAGCTACTACGACCGTGGCACCCGCACGGCCTCGCAGAAGGCCGAGTCGCAGGGCCAGCCGCGCAAGCGCATCGTCGTGCTCGACTTCTGGAACGACACGCCCGTCAAGAATGACGAGGTGGGCGCTTTTGCAGCCGATGAGCTCAGACGGGGGCTTTTCCTCACCCAGCGCATGATCGTGCCCTCGGACGTCCGTCTGGAGTACTCAACGATTGACTTCATCCAGACCGATCGCGGCAGCGGCGATGAGGTGCGCGTGGCGCAGCTCATCCGCGAGGGCAGAAAGCTTGGCGTCGCGGTGATCACCATCGGGCGCATCGGCAAGATCGTGTTCCGCCAGCGGGGAGATGAAGTGGGCGTGCTCCGGCAGACCCAGTCCATCGCGGCAGCCGACATTGAGGTGAAGGTCTTTGACGTGGCCGCAGGGCGCGAAGTGCTTTCGATCGGCAAGTCGGGTGAGGCCGTCTCGAATGCGATGGTGGGCTTTGAGGTCCAAAGTCAGCAGAGCCCCGAGTTTAGAAACGAGCTGGGCCAGCTTGCCGTGCGTGATGCCGTGGCTCAGGTCATCCCCGAGGTGATCCGCACGGTCGAAAAGCTCACCTGGGAAGGGCGTATCGCCCGCATTGTGGGTCCCAAGGTCTACATCACCGCAGGCAAGGCCTCAGGCCTGATCTCGGGCGATATTCTTAAAGTCCTGACCGCAGGCGACGACATCTACGATCAGGCCACTGGGGCGTATCTGGGGCGCACCCCCGGCCAGCTCAAGGGCACACTTGAGCTCAAAGACTTCCTGGGCCAGGACGGGGCGGTTGCCGAGGTCCACACCGGTGGAAATTTTCAGGCAGGCGACACCGTTCAGTTGTATTGAGCAAGGCCGCATGGCCCTCCCCCGGTACGAACTTTTCTTAAATCGCCACGGACTGCCGCAGGGTTCCCCGCACGAGTGGACCTACGCCAGGCTCGACGAGGCCCAGCGCGAGCGGCATGCGCGCCTGCTTTCTGATCCCGACACGACTCCGGGCGCCGTATTTATTTCAGAGGTGGCCCCCGTCATCACGCTCGGCAGGCGCGAGTGTTCGCAAGACCTGCTCTTGCCGGCAAGTGAGCTTGAGCGGCGGGGCATCTCGCTTTATTCCACCGACCGGGGTGGCCGGGCCACCTACCACGGGCCCGGCCAGTGGGTCGTGTTTGTGGTCGACAGGCTGGACCGCCTCACCGGTGACCCCCGGGGTGTTCGACGGGCGGTCGAGGGCCTGCTTGATCTCGCACTTGAGCTCGGGCGCGAGGAGCTGGGGCAGGATCAGGTCGAAATTCGCGGGGGCGATGCCACGGGCGTTTGGACCCATCGAGGCAAGCTTGCCAGTGTGGGAGTGCATATCCAAAAGGGCATCCTGCTCCATGGGCTTGCCATCAATGGCTTGAGGACCGAGCAGAGCTTTGTGGGCTTAAAGCCCTGCGGGCTCGATGCCCAGGTCGACTTTCTGTTTCCCCCGGGGTCGGATGGAGCCCAGCGGTTTGGCTCTTTGCCTGAGCGGATCCTGAGCGGGATCGAGTCGCGCTTCTGGCTTTCGCGTTGACGAGCGAGGGCCCCCGCGGGTATGAATCTCGCGTCTCGCCGATTTTGTGATGTTGGCTCGTAGCTCAGCGGGAGAGCA
>CAIOHW010000159.1 GCA_903858195.1 Oligoflexia bacterium
ATCGATACGGTCGAGCGGGTCGAAATTCTGCGTGATCTGAGGCTCGGCGTCTTCGATGTGCTGGTGGGAATCAACCTGTTGCGAGAGGGCCTCGACATTCCTGAGGTGTCTCTGGTGGCGATTCTCGATGCAGACAAGGAAGGCTTTCTGCGCTCAGAACGCAGCCTCATCCAGACTATTGGTCGAGCGGCCCGCAATCTTCACGGCAGTGCGATTCTGTACGCCGATCAGATCACCGATTCCATGAAACGGGCCATCGGCGAAACCGAGCGCCGTCGCGAACGTCAGATGGCGTTCAATGAAGCGCATGGCATCAAGCCGCGGGGGGTGGTCAAGCAGATTCGCGAACTCATCGACGGGGTCTATGACGCCTCCCAGGATCGCAAGGAAGAACGGGCGGCCAAGGCGCTCGCTCAGGCTGAGCCAGTGAGCGAGCTGGGAGCGCCCAAGGAAATCCGCCGGCTCGAAAAACTCATGCTCGAACATGCACGCAATCTCGAGTTCGAAAAAGCCGCTCAGGTCCGAGACCAGCTGGCCCGTCTCAAGCAGCGTGTTTTCGGTGGTTCCGGTGGCGACAACATCATTCCGTTTCCGGCGGGTAAGGCGGCTTGAGGGTTGCCCCGCAAAGAGATTCATTTGAGTGCAGTACCGACAGACAATTTCAACCAGCAATCAGTCAGGGAAAGGCGAAAAGAGGAACATGGCTAAGCGAGAACCCTTGTCAATGGCAATGAACACCCGTGTGCTGTTCGTCTGCATGGGCAATATCTGTCGCTCCGCAATGGCCGAGGGCGTGTTCAGGCAACTGACCCGTCAGGCCGGGCTCAGCGAGATCGTCACGGTCGACTCCGCTGGCACCCATGCGTTTCACGAAGGCGAGGCTCCCGATCGGCGTGCCCAGGCCACGGCTTCCAAGCGGGGATACGACATCTCCGGCCTGCGGGCCCGTGCCGTGAGTGAGAAAGACTTCGATCAGTTCGATCTCATTCTTGCCATGGACTGGGACAACCTGGGCCTGCTGCAACAGATGGCTCCCAAACGAACCCATCACAAGCTGCAGCTCCTGATGCGGTTTGCCACCGAGCACGAGTCAGCCACCATTTCTGATCCCTACTACGGCAACCAGCAAGGGTTCGAGCAGACCCTCGACCTCATCGAAGACGCCTGTGCCGGGCTTCTCGAAGTTGCTCGACGTCGGGCCACCCAGGTGGCCGCTGCCTGACGGGGCTCCTCCGGGAATCTGCGGGTCGGGCTCTGGCAGCCCACCCCCAGGCCGGTCAACACGCTATGTCGTGGGGCCGGTCTTTTCTTTGGCTGCGCCCCCCGTGATGAAGGTTTCTTTGGCGAGATCTATTTCTGCGCGATCAACACTGAGATCATTTATGCGCTGCACCAATCGAGAGATTCTGTCCATCTGACCATGAGGTGCAGACCGCATGTCCCGGACAACCTTCCTAAACGCACACGCATCTTCTGTAGTTGCAGTGGGTTTTTATTGTTTGTCCAGGACAAAGACCCTATACACCGAACGGATTCTCGACTAAGATGGTTGGGTATCAGTATGCTGGAGTCTTCCACTCGGGATTCCCTGGAGCACGCAATGAGACTCACCACGAAAGGTCGTTTTGCTGTCACGGCGATGATTGATCTGGCCCTGCGCCAGCACAACGGTCCGGTCACCCTGGCCGGAATCTCCCAGCGGCAAAAGATTTCGCTTTCCTACCTTGAGCAACTCTTCGGCAAGCTTCGCCGGCATGAACTGGTTGAGAGCACTCGCGGACCAGGTGGCGGCTACACGCTGGCCCGGCCGATGCGCGACGTATCGGTCGCTGACATCATCTTTGCGGTGGATGAGCCGCTCGATGCGACCAGCTGTGGCGGCAAAGAGAACTGCCACGACGATGGGCCCTGCATGACCCATGAGCTCTGGACCAACCTGAATACCAAGATGGTCGAGTTTCTCGATGGCGTCAC
>CAIOHW010000160.1 GCA_903858195.1 Oligoflexia bacterium
CAAGCCCAGGAGCTGCAGGCCGCCAAATGCGGCCACGAATCCCATGAGAGGATGCAGGTTGGCTCCACCCTTGAGCACCCAGGGGCGCACCACATTGTCGGCAAGGCTCGTGAGCACGGATGACATCAGGAGCACCGCTCCGGCATGCCCGCCAAGCTGGATCCACCCGACCAAGGCCACGATCAAGGTCACCGCAGATGAGCCCACAAGCGGGATGAACGAGGTCACGAACACGAGGAAGGCAATCAGCCCAGGGTTGGCAAAACCCACCCAGCCCATCCCGACGGCCATCACAAGCGCCTGAACGACGCCGGCCAGCACGCTTGCCAGGATCACCGAGCGCGACATGACGGCAAGACGCTCGAGCAGCTCATCGGTCTCGCGTTCATCGAAAAAAGAGTTCCGTCGCACGAACTCGAGAAGCTTTCTTCCATCGGCGAGGAAAAAAAACAGGCTTACGATCACCACGGCAATCGCCAGAAGCACGCCCGGCACCTCAGCGAGGAACAAACCCAGCATCTCGCCGAGCTTGTTCCCGGCAAGCCGGACGGCTTCGGCCGCACTGGAGATCATCTCGGAAGGATCCACAGGCAGAAACCGGCCCACCTTCGCAACCCAGCGCCCAAACCACGGCTGGGCCGCCAGCTGCGCAGCCCAGTCGTCACCGGGAGCAAGCGGAGGAATCACCTGCCATTTGGACTGCAGTCGCTTGAACAGCTCCAGCCCGGAGCGTGCTGAAAAAATAACCAGAAGCGTGAGCGGGAGCAGCACCAGGAGCGAAAATCCCGAGGTCAGCAGGAAAGCTGAAACCCTCTCGGGAACCTTCAGGCGCGCAAGCCTCTGTGAAAGCGGCCAGCAAAGCACCGCAAACACACCCCCCATGGCCACTGGTGTGACCAGTGGCGCGCAGACGAGCATAAACAGGACGAATACCGCGAGCAGGAAGGCGTTACGCGCCACGCACGGCTCCGCCGGAGGCATCACGCGATGCGGTTGGGGCAGGCACCGGGATACGCTCTTCCATGGTCCCAAAAACCTTGTCCCAGAGCGCCGAGCTCACACCCCAGCGGGCCCCATGCATCATGTAGTGATGCTTCATGTGGTGGTTTTTGAGATATTTCAGCGCCGCATTCCTCGGCATGAAGTGATGGATGGCGTAGTGAATGTAGTCGTAACAGAGGTATCCGACCAGGAAGCCCGAGAAAAACGGCATCACCCAGTGCACACCCAGGAGGAGCCTGAAGCCGAGGTACAGCACCACTGCGAGCACCAGGGCTGCAGCCGGAGGCATCACGAGACGGGTCGCATCCTGCGGCTGGTCATGATGGATGCCATGGATCAGATACGCGATGCGCTCCTGCCAGGCTGAGCGGGGCTTGAAATGAAAAACAAACCGATGGAGCACGTACTCGGTCAGCGTCCAGATGAGACCCCCGGAAGCCACCGCGAGCGCGATTCCGGGGCCCCAGAGACCTTCGCGCACTGCGAGCGCGACCAGCAGCACCGCCACCGGGCTCCACATGAAAAGCGGAATCAGCGGGTGAACATGGGTCAGCGCCTCGAGAACGGGGTTCTTGAAAAGCCGAATACTCTGCTGGTTCTTGGGAAGCGCCGCCACAGGGGTCGTATACAAGGAGACCGGCCGCTTGTCAGCAGCATCAAGGCATAATGCGGCGCGTTACCTTTTCCGAACCCCTCCGCCTTTCGGCAAACTTTTCCGGCTGGAGCGCAGCACTGCCTCCGGTAGACTCATGGAATGGTGGGCCCCACTCTCATCCTGAACTCTCAGGGTGCAACCCAGACGGCGTTCAAGTTCCAAACTCGCTCGGGTAAGACCGCCCTTCGCTGGTTGCGCAACCGCTCGCTGGGCTTCTCCAAGATCTGCATCGATCCATCGACTTGGGATGAGGACTTCCTCACCCTCGTCTACGAAGCCAGGCTCCACCGTCCGGTCACGCCGATCTACGTGCTCGGCTCCGCGGACGGGAGCTCGAAGGACGGACTCTCGAGTTCGGATTTCCATCGCCTCGGCATCAGCGGCCGCATCGAGGCCTCGCGGCTTGGGGCGGATGCCGCACAGGCCAGCCAGCCCCTTTCTCAGGCTTTCTCGCTCAGCGAAGAGGGCGATTACGTCGGCATTCCCGTTGCTGACTTTCTTGGCATCGAGAGCCTCGGCCTCGACATCTTCCTGAAGGCGCCTCAGGGAAAATGGCTCCTGCTGGCACAAGCGGGCGAAACCGGGATCAGCGAGCGCATCCGCAACTATTGGAGCCGCGGACTGGCAACTCTCTACGTCCACAAGCAGTCCCTTCGACGACAGCTCGATGCGATCCGCATGTTCGGCACCCTGCTCCCCACCGCAGCCACCGGCTCTGGGATCCTCAAGACGGCACAGACCCTGCGCCAGGCCTCGAAGGTCCTGGAGAGCCTGCGCTCGATCGAGCAGGTCGACCAGGACGCGTGGGCAGCCATCGGGCAGTCCATCGAGCGCATGCACCGCGTGTGGGACACGGGCCCATGGTCGGATCCGCAGCAGGTCCTTCGAAACGCCCTGCTCCTGGATCACTCGCTCTCGGTCATGGTGCTTGCCCAGATTCTGGGACGCGAGCTCGGATTTGAGTCCGAGGCCAGCGCCATTCGCCTGGGCCTTGCCTCAGCCTTTCACGACATCGGACTGCTGGATCTGGGATTTCCGCTCCCGAGCGAAGAGAAGCCCCAAGCCCTCGATCCCCTGCTCACCGCGGACCAGCGCCAGTCCTTCATGGACCATCCCACCCGGGGTGCCCGCTGGATCGATGACCACTTCAGCGGCGAGGCCATCGTCGCGC
>CAIOHW010000161.1 GCA_903858195.1 Oligoflexia bacterium
CGTATTCGGCATCGAGATCGGGATAGGCCTCGCGCACGACCTCGGCAATGCCCACCACCTGGCGCTCGCCGCCCGAGTGGTAGATCAGGGCCTGATCCCCCGTTTTCATCTGGCGCAGGTAGTTTCGGGCCTGGAAGTTCCGGATGTGGTCCCAGTTGGTTCTGCGGTCTTTTTGCAGCTGGTCGATGGAATAGACTTCAGGTTCGGATTTGAGGAGCCACGGCATGGCTCAGTGCTTAAACCGCGCCGAGTGGCGTTGCAATGGGTCTCGGGGCAAGGGGTCTGCGGTGAGCTGGGCAGGGCCGCGTACGGACCTGGCCTCGACCGGGGGGGAGGATTGCTGCAGGGCCATGACGGCCAGCACGACTCCCACTCCGAGGGTCCACCAAACCTGAGCCTGACGGGTCCTGTCCTCGTCCATCAGCCTCTTTTTGCGTCTTGGCTTGCCCATCTCTGATACTAGAGTACGAAACGCAGCCGCCGGCCGACAACTGTGTCACGGGTGACAGCTTCAATTTATTCGTTATTACGAACCCATGGGTTCGTCCCCGCGCGCGTCTCAGACCGCCTTGACGTAAACTTTGGAAATTTCTGGCGAGTTCGCGCAGAATCAGGGCCCATGGGGCACGATCACGATCACCATCACCATCATCATCATCATGACCCTGCACACGACTCGGCACACCAAGGCCTGCGTGCAGCGCTCGCCGTCACGGCAGCCTTTTTTCTCGTGGAGGCGGTCGGGGGCTGGGTCGCCAACAGCCTTGCACTGCTCTCGGATGCGGGCCACATGCTGACGGATATGGGCGGGCTTTTGCTCGCATTGTTTGCAAGCTGGATTGCCCGCAGACCGGCCACCCGGACACTCACTTTCGGATACCACCGCGCTGAGATCCTGGGGGCCCTGGCATCGGGTCTCCTGATCTGGGCCCTGGCCGGGATCCTCGTCTACGAGGCAGTGGGCAGGCTCGGGTCGCCTTCGCCGGTCGAGGGCGGCTGGGTCATGGGCGTTGCGTTCCTGGGTCTTTTGGCCAACGCGGCGAGCCTGAAATTTCTGCACCGTCACCAGCACGACCACCTCAATGTCCGTGGAGCTTACCTGCATGTCCTGGCGGATCTTGCCGGAAGCGTGGGAGCGCTCGTGTCCGGGGGCCTGGTCTACTGGAAGGGCTGGCTCTGGGCTGATCCCGCCATGACCCTTTTTCTTGCGGCACTCATGCTGGGAGGCTCCTGGTCGCTGATCCGGGATTCGGTGGCCGTGCTCATGGAGAGCACTCCTGCCGGGATCGACGCTGAGGCGGTCAAAGGCGAACTGGCCGGCCTACCTGGGGTCAGCGAGGTCCATGACCTGCACATCTGGTCGGTGGGAAGCGGTCGCCGGGCACTGAGCGTTCACCTGATCTCCGGGCAGGGCGAGGACCTGCTTCGCGCCGCAAATGAGCTGCTCGAGCGGCGTTTTGCGATCGCTCATACGACCATCCAAGTCGAGCACCCGGACCGATTCCAGTCGAGCCGTTGCTACGATTGCCATCACTGACCGATTTTCTTCTCGATCTCGCTGCCCACTTCTTCAAGGTCCTCGCCGATCTCCGATGGGAGATCCCTCAGCGTATCGATGACCTGTCCGGGGCTGAAGTTGCGCACCTTTTCACCGAGCTTGCGCGGAAGCTCCCGGCCGATCTGCATGGGGTCGAGCACGGGCTGGGCATTTCGCGCGGAGCTTCGCTCGCGGATCATGGGCGGCAGTCCCTCGTCCGACTGGTAGAGCATCCGAGGGAGGAAACCGCGGGGCGGGGGATTGGGAATGGGGGGGATCAGATTGAGCTTCTTCATGACGACGATCGGGTCGACACCGACCGTGGCAAGCAGGTTTCGATACCCGGTGGCGAGATCAAAGCCCACGCCGAAGTTCATGAACGACCACTTGAGTTCTGCTCCGCCCGTGCCGTGAAGCCGCGAGCTTGTGCCTTCGATGCGCGCGGGCTCGAGGTAAGTGCCGCCAAATGCGGTGGCCCGCATCGACTTGAAGTCTCCGAGGATGTAGGCCGCTCCCAGGCGGGGTTCGATCGTTGTGACTTCGCCCACGGATCGTGACTCGTCCGAGAGCAGTGCAGAGGTCGGGGTCGCGCCTGCCAGGTGCAGGGTGAAGTCGGCGCGAAAGATGCGGTTGGGGATGAATCCGATGCCGATGCCCCCCTTGAGGGGAGAGCGTGCAGGCTGGGTGAGGCCCGGGAGCACATCGAACGCAGAAGGCGAGCCACCCCCCGTGTAGTGCATCGGCGAGCTCAGCGCCGCCCCCAGAAAGAGCCGGTGCGGGAGGCGGTAGAGGCCTCCCACGGTCACGCCGAGCGAATACGAATGCGCACCCCAGTTGAGCCACGGGTTCGAAGCGGTGCCCATCGTGCGCGAGAAGTCGCCAAAACGGAGCTGGGCGCCCAGGGCAAGGCGCTCATCCAGAAACCTCCGGGCGGCACCAAAGCGGTACTCTCGCACGAACAGGTCGATGTTCTGGGGTTCGGAGAAGCCTCCCACCCCATCCGGAATGCGGTAAAACTGGCCCTCGCCCCAGGTGTTGACCGCACTGATGCCGAAGGCCCACTCACGAAACTGGAGCCCGGCGCCGATGCTGGCCGCCTGGATCGCCGCCTCGACAGACTGGAGGTTGGAGTCGCGAACCCGGTTGGCGCTCGCGTAGGTCTGCCCCACGGGCATGGTGAGGGCAAGGCCTGCCGGGTTCTCGCCTGCGGCAGCAAACGGATCTCCAAGCCCGAGGGTCGCGCCCGCCATTCCGACCGTGCGAAGATTGCCGCGCGTCGTCGCCGAATAGGCCGAGTAGCCCTGGGTTCGCGACGAATAGGGCAGGGTGGAGACGATCGTGCGGTCTGCGGCGCGTGCGGTTCCCGAGAGGGCCAATAGGCAAGGGAGGAATGCTGGAGAGATCCGGCGCACGAGCATTACTCCCAGCGAAAGCTCCACGCACCCAGTGCAACAAATACGGCGGTCAGTGCCCCCAGGGTCCAGAGCTGCGGTGATACCTGCGCCAGCGTCGCTCCCTCGGTCATGATCGCGCGAGCGGCATCGATGACATGGGTGAGTGGAAAGACCTGAGCCACGGCCCGCACCCACGGATGTGCTCCATCGAGCGAGAACCAGACGCCCGAAAGAAAGATCATCGGCCAGCTGAGCAGGTTCAGGAGCCCGCCTGCGAACTCCTCGCTTGAGATGCGTGCGGCCACCAGGAGTCCGAGCGCGATCAGGCAGAGCGCGCCCAGAACGAGCACGACAGCGAGATCGAGGTAGGAACCCTGCATCCGGAAACGGATGAGCGCGTGCGAGCCTGCGTAGACGATCGTGGAGACACTGACGAGCAGCACGAGGCGGGAAGCCATTTGCGCAATCAGGAACTCTGCAGCCGTGAGCGGAGTGGCTTTGAGGCGCTTGAGCACTCCCGTCTTGCGGTAGCGAACGATCGTGTAGCCCACGCCAAAAAGGGCGCTAAACATCATGTTCATGGCCAGCAGGCCCGAGATCAGCCAGTCCACGTAGCGGATGGGCTCGCCCTGAATGGGCTCGCGTGGCAGGGCGGGGGTGCTCGCCAGCAGGAGTTTCTCGACGATCTGCCCCTTGGGCGAAGTGGGATTGACCCAGTAGCGCGACGAAGACCAGAGCAGGTCATACCCGTGGCGCGCCACCTGCCTGCGGGCCTGCGGCTCTTCGGTACCCGGGATGGCCACCCACTGGATCTGGGGCGTGGTGAGGAAGGGTTCGGTGGGCCGGAGCTGCTCAAGGGTGCGATCAGCCGGAAGGAGCACGCCCACCTTGAAGAGCGACTGCTCTCCGCCGGAAAAGGCATAGGCAAAGCCCACGACCACGAGGATGGGAAACAGGAAGTTCCAGGCCATGGCCGAACGGTCACGGACGAACTCACGATTTCGGGCGCTCCAGGCTGCAAGAATTCTTTCCAGGCGCCGTTTCATGCGCGAAGCCCCTTTCCGGTGAGTGCAAGGAACAGATCTTCGAGCGTCTGTTCGCGGATGCGAATGCGTTGCAGGGGCACTCCCGCATCGATGAACGCACGCAGCGTGCGGTCAACCGAGGTGGTCTGGATCTCAAGGAGCCCCTCGCGGATCGGGACCGGCGCCAGATCACTCAAAAGATTCGAGAGCTTTCCCGCCCCAATCTCATAGTCCGAAGCCGGCAGGACGACGGCCACGGCATCGAAGTGCGCCTTGAGCAGGCTTGCGGGGCTTCCCTGCGCGATGATCCTGCCCTGATCCATGATGGCGATTTCGTCGCAAAGCTCGTAGGCCTCTTCCATGTAGTGCGTGGTCAGGAGCACGGTCGTGCCTGCCGCCTTGATCTCGCGAACGAGTTCCCAGAAGTTTCGCCTCGCCTGCGGGTCAAGTCCGGTGGTCGGTTCGTCTAGAAACAGGAGCCTCGGGCGGTTGACGAGCGCCACTGCAAGCAGCACGCGCTGGCGCTGTCCGCCCGAAAGCAGATGGGTGTCGCGATCGAGAAAGTCAGAGAGCCTGCAGCGCTCGACGAGTTCTTCGATCGGGGCGTGCGACTCGTAGAGTCCTGCAAAGAACCGCAACACTTCGCGAACCGTCAGGTAGTCGGGGAGCGCCGTGTGCTGGAACTGGATTCCGCAGTGTTGCCTTGAGAGCTTGCCCAGCGGAGCCCCCTCAAAGAGCACTTCGCCCGAGTCGGGGGCCGAGATGCCCTCGAGCATTTCGATCGTGGTCGTCTTGCCTGCGCCGTTCGGGCCCAGGAGCCCGAAGCAGCGACCGCGCTCGATCGCAAGCGATACACCGCGCACGGCATGGACCTGGGCCGGGCCTGGGCGGCCGAATCGCTTGTGGAGATCACGGGCTTCGAGCTGGGGGGTGGGCATGGCTCAGAGTCTAGTCGCCGGCGTGCAGATCGTCGAGTCGCGCGAGAGCGCGGGCAAGATCTTCTGATCCAGGTGTCATGCCTGAGAACCGGATCAGAAGGGCAATCTCACGAAAGACCTGCTCGCGCTCCGGGTTTGCGTCGAAAGCCTGACGCAGCCGGTGGCGGAGCACTCGGGTGAGGACGCGGGGCGACTTGCGGCTCCAATGCAGGTTCCGAAATCCTTCCATGGCTTTGAAGGCAAGCCAGAGCAGGCCTGCCGCCATCGCCCCAAGGGCGATCCGGGCGGCAATCTGCAGGCTACGGCTTGCCCTCAAGGCCTCTCGCACGGAGCGAGCCAGCGCCTGCCAGCTTTGCGAAGGGTTTGAAAGCCCCTTCCAGCCCGGAAGCCCGCGGGAAAACGGGCCGAAGCCCCGCTCCCGCAGGGATTCGGGAGTGTCGGCTGGCTTCAATACGAAGCGATACCAGTGCGAAGAGGCCCAGTTGCGGGTCTCTTGAAAGAGGTCGATTGCCCGCTGCAGCAGTCCGTTTCGCACTGCAGTGCGTGGAGTGGGATCAAAGGCGATCCACGCCTGTGCTTGCGGGCTCCACGCCTCGACCCAGAGGTGGGCATCGGATTGCCGCAGGGTGAGTACCCCCCCAAAGGGAGGGGTTGAGATGCGAAAGCCAGAGACGAGCCTTGCCGGAATGCCCTGCATCCTGAGCAGGAGCAGCGAACTTGTGGCAAACCACTCGCAGTGTCCGCGGCGCCACTCGAAGACAAAGCGATCGAGCACGGCTCCTTTGCCCGAGCCTGAAGCATCCTGAAGGGCTCCCTCGAAGCCTGCATTCTTGAAAAAGCTCGAGATCCTCGAGAAGGCCTCGCGCAGCGAGGCCGGGCGGCCCGTCGCGCCCCCGAGCACCCGGCGCGAGAGGGCCTGCCAGCGCACAGGGTCGGAGAGCAGTGGCCCGGACTCTCGAGGCACCCAGAGATCGCGTTCGAGCGGCTCTCCCTGGCGGAGCACGGGCGTGTCGCTCCGCTTGAGGCCAAGCTCATATGAAATGCGCTTTTCCGAGAGGGAGCCGTCGCGAAACAGGCCTTCTGCCTGTGGCAGCAGCATGCCTGTTCTTGCCCCGGAGAGAATGCGTGCCGACACGCCTGAGTAGGGCATCGGAAGCGAGTCGGTAGCAAGCGGTTCGCGGATGGCCTGCAGCACGATCTGGGGCAACGGCTCGGGTTTTTGCGGGTGTGGGGTGTCCTGACGGAGATCAGGAATCCAACGTTTCCCGTCAAAACTGGAGAGCACCCGCATGCGCAGCAGCCCGAGCGGAAGGTCGGACGAACTGAGAGGCTCCTCGATAAAGATCCTGAGCACAGGGGGGCTCGAGGGGCCGCCGGCTCCCCTGAGCCAGCGCAAGCCGGATGAGAGCTCGACCTGCTCGCTGTATCCGAGTTCGCTCAGGTCCTGCTTGCCTAGCCGGCCCTGGGAGCCCGACCAAGGCGACTGAAACCTCGGCAGGAAGGGAAATATCATCAGACTTGCCGCAAGCACCACGAGCGCAGTCAGGGTGCCGAATGGAATCACCGAGCGCGGCAGTGAGCGTTTGAGATCCTGCGGTGAGTGGCGTTCGAAGTCGCTCCAGAGGTGGAGCCCTGTGAGCTGGAGCGTGGCGGTCACGAAGAAAAGAAAGATGCCTGCCGCAACCGCAAGCTCTGGAGACAGGGCTGATGCGAGGGCCACTTCAAGAAACCCAAGCGATAGGCGCGAGTAGTACTGCCCAAAGCCCCGGGGCGAGAACCAGAGCAGTGCATGCATGAGGGGGCCTGCGTGTGCAGCAATGACCAGCGGATGCAGGCGGTGGCGGGGCCAGAGTGCCAGAGAGCCCAGCACGACCAAGGCCATCAAGAACACAAGAAAGCCTCGCGAAAAAAGGGGCCGTGAGCGGAAAAGGTAGCCCGCAAGCGCCAGGGTGCCGATGAGGATCGGCCACCTCGGATCGAGTTCGCCCGTGCCGAGCAGGGTGGAGAGCGTCACGGCGTCCATGATGCGCGTGGCAAGGATGGCGAGAAAATCCGGGCTCATGGGGTGAGCATCTCTCGGGGGTCCCGTAGGTTCCGGGGGCGGGGATGGCGGGCAAGCCACTCCAGAGCTGCCTCGGTCTCGGTGATCAGACTGTCGGGTGCGATCTCAAATTCAAGTGGTGCGCCGATCCGTGCAGCTCCCGTGATCCGGGTGGCAAGCTCGGAGAGGTGATGTTCAAGCGCCTCACCCCGAAGCCCCGCAGACTCTAGCCTGAGCTGCACGCACTCGGGCGCACTCGTGCGCACGCGTTGCAGGTGCGGTCCAAGCAGGCTTGCGCTGTAGAGCCATGCGATGTCCCGAGGGTCGTCGCCCGGGGAGAAAGGCCGAATCACTCCCTCTTCGAACTCAGCTTGTCCGGGAATCGCCCCGTGTGAGGACGAGTGTGAGTCCTCATCGGCATGCAGCAGCCTCGGGCGGATCCATCGCTCACCTTCGGTGGAGATCCAGCGGATCTTGCGCGCAAACCCAAACGGAAACCGCGTGGCAATCACCCTTCCGCTCCACTGCGCTTGTCCGCGCTCGGAGTAGGGTTCGCCCGACGGGGGCACCTCGACCTGGCTGCGGGGAGGGACCATGGGAAGGTAGCCTCGCAGCTCAAAGCCCTTTGCACCCCACTCTCCGAGCTCGATCGAGAGGGCCGGAAGCCTGCTTCGATTGGTGACGAGGATTCGATCGTGTGGTCGGACTCCCGCATGGGCGGGCAGTTCCTGCCAGCGGGCCTGCAGGTTCCAAAGCATTCGGTCCGAAAGAACACCCGAAAGAATGAGGAGCCCCAGGAGCAGGCTCTCCAGGAGGTACAGAACGCTGTTGCCGCTCAGCACTGCCGTGACGCCAAAGGCGATGGTGAGGCCAAGAAACCACTGCCCACCCGTGGTGACCTGGATTGTACGGCGACGCCTCAGTCGATGCCGAAGCTTTTGAATGATTCCGCCGAACTTCGCCCTGACGCTCATTTGGGAGCGGCAACTCCCTCGAGAGCCCGCTCGACGACTTGGAGCCGCCTTGAATGGGGCGCCTTGGACTGCACCAGCCTCAGGCGATGCGCGAGCACGGGGCCGGCAAGGCGCGTGAGGTCTTCAGGGATCACGAAGTTTCGACTCCGGCTCCAGGCGCGGGCCTGTGCGGCACGGATCCAGGACAATCCTCCGCGCACCGATACTCCGGTGATCACCTCTGCGTCCGATCGCACCGCCGCAAGCACCTTTTGGAGGTAATCGATGAGCGTAGGGTCGACATGGATCAACGGCAGGAGCGAACGAATCTCCAGCAAGTCAGCCACCGAAAGCGTGTCCTTTGGGGTGGGTGCTGGCTGTGCCACCGCGCCGTCGACGGCGGCGCGATAGACCCGGCGCTCTTCTTCTGCCCCGGGAAGCCCCATTTCGACCCAGATCATGAAGCGATCGAGCTGGCTCTCGGGAAGCGGAAAAACTCCCTGGCTCTCGAGCGGATTCTGAGTCGCCACCACCCAGAAGGGATGCGGGAGCGGATAGGTCGTGCCGTCGACCGTGACCGCAGCTTCGGCCATCGCCTCAAGCAGTGCTGCCTGCGTCTTGGGGCCCGTGCGGTTCAGTTCATCGGCAAGAAGCATTTGCGTGAAGATGGGTCCCTCGCGGAACTCGTAGCCCGATCCGTCGGCGCGGGGGCGGAGCGTGCCCACGATCTCGCCCGGGAGCAGGTCGCTGGTCATCTGGATGCGCTTGAAGCTGCAGGAAGCCGAGGCGGCGAGTGCCCTTGCCAGAGTCGTTTTGCCGATCCCGGGCGGGCCCTCCAAAAGCAGGTGCCCTCCGGCCAGAAACCCCACCCACGCGAGGTCGACCGCCTCATCTTGTCCACGAATCTTGGTTTGAAGGGCCTCGCTGAGGGCCCGGGCACGATCTTGAAGCACAGGCCTCGACTCTATCGGTGATGGCCGGGCGGGGCAACCCATAGGGGCAGACTATCGGGAGAGCAGCCGCGGCATGACTCCGGGAAGCAGCCGGTTCAGGAAGACGACCCACTTTCCGTGCCCAGTGATCACGCGCTCGGCCACGCGGCCCTCAATGGCACGAACGATCTCGCGCGCCGCGCGTGCCGCGGGCACCACGAGCCAATCGGGCACGGGATCGCGTCCGTCGGTTTTTGGCCTGCCTTCGTTGTCGATGAGACGGATCTCGCTTGCGACAAAACCCGGGCTGATGAGCGTCACGGCAACTCCGCGCGGCGCCCATTCCCCGCGAAGCGCTTCGGCCAGGGCGCGCACTGCAAACTTGCTCATGGCGTAGGGTGTGCCTCCGGGCAGCGAGAGATGCCCAAGCACGCTTCCGGTGACCGCAAGCGCGCCACGTGATTTCAGCAGGTGGGGGAGTGCCGCTCTTGCCGTGCGAATCACGCCAAAGACATTGGTCTCGAACTGGCGCCTGAAGTCGGCTTCGCTCAACTCTTCAAAGTCTCCTGACACGCCGTAACCGGCGTTGGCAAAGGCCACGTCGATGCCGCCAAAGGCTTCGGCCACGGCCTCGGCGGTGCCCTCGGCATCGCCCTCGCGCGTGACATCGCAGACAAAGGCGCGGGCCCGTTCAGGGCCGCCCAGTTCGGCCGCGAGGCGCTCGAGTCTCTCAAGCCTGCGGGCCGAGAGTGCAACCCTGCCGCCCCGTTCAACCCAGC
>CAIOHW010000162.1 GCA_903858195.1 Oligoflexia bacterium
CGATCTGGTCCCGCCGATCCCGGCCTCTCGGATGAATTTTTGCGTCTCATCGGAGAGTTCGAGGCCGCTGAAGCCCATCACGAAGAGTTCACCGAGCGCCTGCCGTGCTGCCTGAAGTTGGCTCATAGGAGATCAGCGTAACTCGGGCTCAATGCGTTTGGAAATCACGTCAATCGACCAGACGGTCAAAACCAGCGGAAGACCAACGCAGATCGAGATCTCAGGTGCCTCGACCAGATAGTCGCGGGCCTGGGCAAGCAGCGTGCCCCAGCTCTCGGTGCCTGACGGAAAACCCAGGCCGATGAAGCTCAGCGATGCCTCGGCCAGCAGGGCTTGTACGATGAGCGCCGGCATTTTGACGGACATCCACGGGAACAGGTGAGGGAGCAGGTGGCGGCGAAGGATGCGCAGGCGAGACGCCCCGAGCGCACCGGCTGCCTCGACAAAGGGCCTCGAGGTGATTTCACGAGCGCGCACGAGCAGGTGCCGGGCGAGTCCCGGAAATAGGCCGAGCAGGAGTGCGGCAAATACGGTGGACCTCCCGGGTCCGGCCCAGGCTCCGATCGCCAGGGCAAAGAGGAGCGAGGGAAAGGCCACCAGGAACTGGAGCAGGGACTCACCCGGCCACTGCGACCTGCGCGGCAGAAGTGCCAGGAGCGAGGAGCACGCGAGCGACCCCGCCATGGCAAGGAGGACCGCGGCAGCGGCAAAGCCCGTACTTCGCAGAGAGGCTTGCTGGATCAGCTGAAGCAGCGGGCGCCCGAATGCGTCCCTGCCGAAGGCAAGAGAGTCAGGCAGCGAGAACTCTGCGGAAGAACCCAGCATGAGGGAAAGGCAGGCCGTCCCGTACCAGAGTGCAAGCCAGCACCATTCAATCCGGATTGGACGCCCCTTCATCGGGGATCCCACCAGGACTGCAGCCAGTCGCCCATTGCGACTCCCAGAAGGCAGGTGCTTGCGCCGATGAATGTGGCTCCTTCGACCATCGGATAGTCGCGTTGCAGCACTGCCCGGATCCAGGTCGTGCCAAGCCCCTCGAGATCAAAGATGGTCTCGACGATGAATGTCCCGCCCAGCAGCGCTCCCCATTGGGTGCCAAGCACTGCTAGTAGCGCCCCGGCCGCTGGAGCGAGCGCATGCTTGAGCAGCGCGCGTGGCCGAGAAAGGCCTTTTCCCAGAGCTGTTCGAAAGTGGGGTTCACGCGTTTCCTCTCTCACGCGCATGCCAATCAGGCGGACCCATCCGCCCGTGAGCGGGATGGCGAGCGTCAGGCAGGCCAGCACGCTCGAGCCCTGGACTTCCACCCAGGGGATCAGCACGCCGAACAGGTAGAGCAGCAGGGGGCCCGTCCAGGTGGTGGGAAGGATCACGGCAATCCGGGCCGCCCGTTGTCCGGCACCCAGCAAAGCAACCGGAAGTGCGACGGCAAGCGCAGCGAGCATGGCGCTCGAGGAGAGAAGGATCGTATTGATGAGTCGCGACAAGAGCGTGGGCAGAACCGGATCGCCGGTTGTGATCGACTTTCCCAGCCCGTTCTTCAGGTCGTGTGCCAGGGAGGGCCAGAAGGGGAGATCGAGGCCGAGTTCATGGCGCAGGACTTCACGCGGAAGGCTCGTTCCGGTTTCTGCAATCAAGGTCTCGAGCGGGTCGCCAGGAAGCGAGCGAAGCAGCATCCTGCTCGAAACGAAGACGAGCAGGATCAGCAGCAGTGTTCGCAGCCAGGCGGGTCGGCCCGTCACTGGCCTTCCTTCTTCAGGAAGGCTTTCGCCTGCTGCTCGGTCACCCGATCGACGCGGGTGTGCTGGGCCGGGAGTTCGATCCTCACTGTCATGCCTGCCGAATCGACGTACCAGATGCTCTTATTGCCACCGAACTTGACCTCCAGTCGGCTACTTCCGCTGGACTTTGAGAACTCATCTGGCTCCAAGGTCTTGTAGCTGCCGTCGACCGGGGCAAATCCAGCAGACTCATTATCCTCGAGGATCGCGTAGAAGCTCCCGCTCTTGGCGTTCTTTGCCAGTTGCCTTGCCACCCAGATGGGAAAGAAGCTGGAGAAGATGGCCTTCGAGGGCAGGCCCCTTTGAATCAAGGGTTTTTCAGCGTCCTGCTCGGAGACCTTCTTGATCCTGACCTTGAGCCGGCCTTCTGAGGCTGTGCCGTCGATCGTGAGCTCGTTTGCCCGGTAGGTCGAATGGAAGTTGTAGAAGAGCGGCGTCAGCGATTCGTTGTCGAGTGCGAATGCGCCGAGCTGTTCTTCGTTGATGTAGCCCTCTTCCTGCTTCCAGGTCTGGGTCTTGAAGTGGAGCTTTCCGCCGATCGTCGCAAGCTTCTCGTTGTAGTAGGAGTAAGGTGTTGCCGGCAGGACGGTGACCGTATACCAGCCGTCCCAACCTACAGGCTTGCCTGCGGCGTGGGCATGGGACTGATGCCCCAACTCGGTAGCCAGAGGGGCCAGAGCGACCCAGGTTGCAACAAATGCCGGGAGCGCGATGAATCGAAGTCGTGCCATGTTTCACCTGATTCCAAATCGTTTTTGCAGGACTGAGGTCACCACGACCCCCGTCAGGATGATCACCCAGACCACGTAGATCCAGAGCAGGAGGATGGGGATCGCCCCGAGGCTTCCGTAGATCTTGTTGTAGGAGACGAGCTTGGCCGTATAGATCTGGTAGACGATTCGGGCGATGTTCCAGCCTGCGGAAGTGGCGAGCGCCGAGATGACGGCGGGGCGCCAGTGGACGACGCGGTTGGGCACGGCCTTGAAAAGCCAGAAGAAGAATGCGGCCGCAAGGAGGAACATTCCGGTCCCGCTTGGGAGTGCCTTTGCGAGCGGGAGCGCCTCTGATGTGATGACCCCAACGGCAACCGAGAGGGCAAGCGGGCCAAGCGTGATGAAGAACCAGTAGGATGAGATGCGCGAGAACCAGGAGCGCGTGTTGGGGGCTTTCCAGATCCGGTTGATCGCTTTTTCAATGCTGAAGAGCAGGCTGATGCTGGTCACGAGCAGCCCGAGGAAGCCGCCGGCTCCGATCGTTCCTGCATGCACGTTTCCGATGAATTTGCGCAGATGCTTGATCACATCCTCGCTCGAGCCCTCGGCGAGGTTGGAGAGGATGAACGGCTCGACAGTTGCGTAAAGTTTTTCAAGGCCGCCAAAGGCTTGAAAGATTGCGAAACTGACGGCGAGCAAAGGGATCAACGAAAGCAGTGTCGTGTACGCAAGGCTCGAAGCCACGGTGAGAAGTTGGGACTCCGAGAACTCGGAGACCAAATCCTTCCACAAAGTCGACGCAGAATGTCGTATCCTCATCAAGATGGGCATCTGGATACCGATCAGCCTTTCAGGGAATTAGTGTGCCATGCTTGAGTCGTCGGTTCTATCAGGAGTCCAAAAAGGCCAGCTGGCAATCAATGCCGGCTACTTGTTCATTTTTTTGGCGACCTTCATCCTTTTCCAGTTCCTGTCCCAGGAGCAGGAGGCCCAGGCCGCCGAGGAGAACCTGGGAGCTGCAAAGGATCGCAAGGCTTCGAACGCTCTGGTCAGGATTTCGCGCTTCTTTAACCGCTACTTTCTGTCTTGGGTCAGGGGCAGGTCCTATTGGGACGGGCACCGGGCCTCTTATCGTCGCAAGCTCATCGCATCGGGTCTGCGCGAGGAGTTCAATCCGGACGAGTTCATTGCCTTCAAGTTCTTCATGGTTTTCTTTTTCCCTGTGGCCGGCATTTTTCTGACGCTCTCGGACGTGTATCGCTTCGAGGGCAATACGCTGCTGCTTTCGGCAGCGGGCGGGTGGTTCTACCCCGACCTTTGGATGCGCGGGAGGATCACCCAACGCCAGAGGCAGGTCAGACGCTCCATGCCATTCATCGTGGATCTGCTCGCGCTTTCGACCGAGGCTGGCCTCGACTTCGTGGGCTCGATTGGAAAAGTCGTCGAGAAGGCAAGGCCGAGTCCGCTGGTCGAGGAGCTGGATCAGGTGCTCAAGGAGATCAAGGTGGGGTCGTCCCGCGCGGATGCACTCAGGGAGATGTCCAGCCGCCTCGATATGCCCGAGATCAACTCATTCGTGGCAATCCTGATTTCGGCCGACCAGATGGGTGCCCCCATCGGGCGGACTCTGCGTCAACAAAGTGACCAGATCCGCACCCAGCGCTTTCTTGCCGCCGAGAAGGCGGGGGCGGCGGCGGCGCAAAAGCTCCTGATTCCAACGATTTTGTTCATCCTGCCTGCGGTGCTGCTGATGATCATGGGTCCCATCATCGTGCAGTACGTCCAGGGCGGCGGCAGGTGAGTCGGGTGGCCATGCGTACGGCCATGCAAGCCTTCAGGGTGATCCGCCTCAAAGATCAAGCGGTTATTGCCGATCAGTGCTTCGAGGCGGTGCGTTTTCTCGACCGCCTTCGGGGACTCATGGGTCGTGCCGGGCTTGGCCCGGGGGAGGCCATGATGTTTCCGGATTGCTCGAGCATCCACACCTGCTGGATGCGTTTCGCGATCGACGTGGTGTTCTTGCGTCGTGCGGACGGGCGAACGGGAGTGTGGTGCGTGAGTTCCGTGCGTGCAGGGGTGCGGCCGTGGAGGTTCTGGGTCGCTGACTTCGGGGCCGACCGCGTGCTGGAGTTGGATGCGGGCCGGGCCGGCAGTATCGGCCTTGTGCCTGGAGACGAGGTGGAATGTATCGGTTGACGGTCGTCGCGGGGCCAACCCGCGGCAACAGCTATCCGCTCCATGAAGGCGAGACGACCATTGGTCGGCACTCGGAGAACCAGCTCGTCCTGAATTCCGGAAAGGTTTCAAAAAAGCATTGTGTGCTCGTGGTCTCGAACGGCGAAGTCGTCGTCAAGGATCAGGGAAGCTCGAACGGCACATTCGTGAACGGCGTGCTGGCCCGTGTTCCGAGGCAGATCACTCCCGGGGACAAGGTCAGCGTGGGAGAATTCGTGCTGGAGCTCTCGAAGCTCGGCACCGGCCAGGGCAAGAAGGCCGTTGCACTTTCCTCGAGGGTGGGAGGGATGGGCACACTTCCTCCGGCCATCCGTGGCATCCCGATTCCGGGAGTTTCCGGGGAGTCGGTGGAGTTCCAGTCGGCCTTGAAGGCGCCGACCGATTTCAAGGGGCGGTTGCTCTGGATCTTCGAGCGTCGGGTGATGCCCTATTTCTACGCCATGCTCACCCG
>CAIOHW010000163.1 GCA_903858195.1 Oligoflexia bacterium
GGGTCCGCATGCGCATCGATGGCGCCCTCATCGAGATCTCGGAAGTCCCGCTCGAAATGCGACGGGCGGTGGTCGCGCGCCTGAAAGTCATGTCCCGCATGGACATCGCCGAGTCGCGCATCCCACAGGACGGAAGGATCAAGCTCAAGGTCGCCGGATCAGAGATTGATTTCCGTGTGAGCACGATGCCCACGCTATTTGGCGAGAAGGTCGTGCTCCGAATGCTCAACAAGGGCAACCTGCAGCTCGACATGGCAAAGCTTGGCTTCGAGCCCAAGCAGCTGGAGATGTTCAAGAAGGGGATCTACGCTGCAAACGGCATGGTGCTCGTGACCGGACCCACGGGAAGCGGCAAGACCACCACCCTCTACTCCGCGCTCTCGGAGCTCAACACGATTCGTGACAACATTTCGACCGCCGAGGATCCAGTCGAGTACAACCTGGACGGCGTCAATCAGGTGCAGACCAACAAGGACATCGGGCTCACTTTCGCAGCCGTGCTTCGCACACTGCTTCGCCAGGACCCGGACACGATCCTCGTGGGCGAAATTCGTGATTATGAAACTGCCGAAGTGGCCATTCAGGCCGCACTCACCGGCCATCTCGTGCTCTCGACCCTGCACACCAACGATGCACCCAGTACGATCACTCGACTCATGAACATGGGAGTTGAGCCCTTCTTGGTGGTTTCATCCCTCAATACGGTCGTTGCCCAGAGACTGCTGCGTACCGTCTGCCAGGCCTGCAAGGTTCCGGTCAGCATCCCGCAGGAAAAACTCATTGAGCTTGGCATGGCCCGAGAGGAGGCGGCCCGGGCTACTCCGATGAAGGGCAAGGGCTGCCAGAAGTGCGGCAACTCCGGCTACAAGGGTCGAGTGGCAGTGTACGAGGTCTTCGACTTTTCGACGAATCTCAAGGAGATGGTGCTGCGGGGGGCCTCGGTCATCGAGCTCCGCAAGCAGGCCATGGCCGAGGGGATGCGCACGCTTCGCGCCTCGGCACTGGGGCGCGTGGCGGACGGACGTACGACGCTTGAAGAGGCGCTAGCCCTCACGATGGAGGCCTGATCGAGATGTCATCCAAAATAGGAATTTCGTCATACCTCAAGGCCATGGTCGAGCAGGACGCATCCGACCTTCATGTCACGGTGGGGGTTCCGCCCGAATTCCGCATCATGGGCAAGATGGTCAAGGTCAAAGCAGACCCGCTTACGGCGCAGGAAACCAAGGAGCTCTGCTACTCGGTTCTCACCGATGCGCAGAAGGCCGAGTTCGAGAAGAACTTCGAGATCGACTTCTCATTCGGCATCAAGGACATCGCCCGCTTTCGCGCCAACTACTTCTATCAGCGCGGCGGCATAGCAGGCGTCTTTCGTCGCATTCCGTTCCAGATCCCCGAGTTCGACAGTCTCAAGCTTCCGCAAATCCTTAAAAAAGTGATTCGCAGGCCCAATGGACTCGTACTCGTGACGGGTGCGACTGGTTCGGGCAAGAGCACCTCGCTTGCGGCCCTTCTCGATATCCTGAACCGAGAAGAATACGGCCACATTCTGACCATCGAGGACCCGATCGAGTTCATCCACCAGCATAAGTCCTGCGTGGTGAACCAACGCGAGGTCGGCGTTGACACCCGCAGCTTTGGTTCAGCCCTAAAGCGCTCTCTCAGACAGGATCCGGACTACATCCTGGTAGGCGAACTTCGCGACATTGAGACGATTGAAATGGCGCTCACCATGGCAGAAACCGGACACCTCGTCTTTGCCACGATGCACACCAACAGTGCCGTCCAGACGATCAACCGCATCATCAATGCGTTTCCGGCCCACCAGCAACCGCAGGTCCGGCAACTTCTTTCATTCACGCTCCAGGCAATCGTTTCGCAACAGCTCATTCCGAGGAGCTTTGCCCCGGGGCGCGCTCTGGCCTGCGAAGTGCTGATCCCGAACATGGCGATTCGAAACCTGATCCGCGAGGACAAGCTCCACCAGATCTACAGCTCGATGCAGGCCGGCCAGGAAGAAAGCGGCATGATCACCATGAACCAGAGCCTCGTGCAGCTCGTCCGCTCGAGCGTCCTCTCCAAAGGGGATGCCCAGGACCATTCACCGATGCCCGACGAGCTTGCCAAGGCGCTCGTCACGGTTTCGGGCTGAGGAGAGCTAGCAGGTGGCAGACTTCGAGTATCAGGGTGTGGATCGCGCGGGAAAGCGGGTGACCGGAACCGTCACTGCTGCCGGCGAGGGTGACGTGCGTGTGGCTCTCCGCTCACAGGGCGTTCGCCCCACCCGCATCGCCAGGAAAAAGGGCGGGGGCGCATCGGGCGGAGGACTCGCGGCACTCCTGTCAGGGGGGCCTGCTCAACCTTCACTCAACCTCAAGCAGAAGGTGCTCTTCACCCGGCAGTTGCAGGTCATGGTCAGTGCCGGCATTCCGCTCGTACAAGCCATCGACATTCTGGGTGAGCAGACGCTCGACGCCTCACTTCGAACCATCCTCCGGGATGTTCGTGACCGGGTCAGCCAGGGGGCGTTCTTCTGGGAGTCGCTTGCCGCCTATCCCAAGGCGTTTCCCAAGGTCTATGTGTCGCTGATCCGTGCCGGCGAATCTTCGGGCTCGCTCGATACGATCCTGAAGCGACTTTCACGCTACCTCGAGGATACTGACCGGCTTCGCAAGATGGTGACGGGTGCTCTCACTTATCCGGCTGTGGTGTCGGCGGTGGGGGTGGTCATCATCATCCTGATGCTGATGTTTGTGATCCCCAAGTTCGAGTCCATGATCTCGGCGCAGGGCGAGGAGATGCCCCTTCCAACGGCCGTCGTGATCGCCGCTTCACACTTTTTTGCGGGCAACTGGCTTTCGATCCTGGGGGGAATGTTTGCGGTGGGAGTTGGCGTGACCCGATTCATTTCCACCCCCGAGGGCAAGGTCGTGCTCGATCGTCTGCTCTACTCGCTCCCCATGTTTGGTGACCTGATCCAGAAAAGCAGCATCGCCGCATTTTCGCGCACCCTGCAGACTCTTCTCAATGCCGGGGTCAACCTCGTGGACGCGATCGACATCGTCAAGAACACGATTGACAGCACCGTGGTCTCGAACGCCGTTGGAAAAATCAGGGGTGAGGTCGAAGTCGGAAAGAGCCTCGGGGCGGTGGTAAACAACATGACCGTCTTTCCGCGAATGGCCGTCCAGATGATTGGTGTCGGCGAGGCAACCGGAAATCTCGACAAGATGCTCGAAAAAATTGCCGACTTTTACGAGGCAGAGGTCGAGTCTGCCGTTTCCACCCTGGGAAAGCTCGTTGAGCCGCTGATCCTCGTGGTGCTGGGTGGCACGGTGGCCGGAATGCTCATCGCGATGTACCTGCCCATCTTCAAGATGGCCGGAGGGGTTTGAGATGCGAATCATTGGCAAGTCCAAGTCGGTCGATGCCCTCCGAAAGCTCATCGAAAAGGTGGCCCCCACGCGCTCAAGCGTGCTGATCATCGGCGAGAGCGGCACGGGCAAGGAGCTTGTCGCACGCGAGCTCCACGACCAGAGTGCGGTCAAGTCAAAGCCCTTCGTTCCGGTCAACTGCGGTGCGATCCCCGAAAACCTGATTGAGAGCGAGCTCTTTGGGCACAAGAAGGGGAGCTTCACGGGTGCGGTGGCCGATAAGCCCGGACTATTCGAGGCAGCAAACGGCGGAACGCTTTTTTTGGACGAGATTGGCGAGCTTCCGCTCACCATGCAGGTCAAGCTGCTTCGCGCCCTTCAAGAAAGGGTCATCCGCCGGGTCGGGAGCAACGAGGATATCCGCCTGGACGTACGCATCGTGGCTGCGACCAATCGCAATCTCGAAGAGGCGATCAAAAAGGGCACCTTCCGAGAGGACCTTTACTACCGACTCAATGTGATCATGCTCGAGACCCCGCCCCTTCGCGAACGAAAGGGCGACATCTCGATTCTTGCGACGCACTTTCTCGACAAGTTTTCGCGCAAGTTCTCAAAAGAACTCTCCGGCATCGAGCCGGACGCACTCAAGGCCCTTGAGTCGCACAAGTGGCCGGGCAACATTCGTGAGCTCGAAAACGCCATGGAACGCGCAGTGGCGCTCGAGTCCGGGGCCCAGATCACTGCAGCCTCGCTCGAGGGCGCGCTTCGCACCTCGGAGCCCTCGGGAGCAAGGGCTACCGGGGTGGATTTTCCGGATCTCTCGCGCGGTCCGATCTCACTGGATCACTTTCTTGCCCGCGTGGAGCGCGAGCTCGTACGCCGGGCCCTGATGCTCACCAAAGGCAGCGAAGATCAGGCCGCGCGCCTCCTGCAAACCACGCGCGCAAAAATCGCAAACGCCTCGAAGTGATGGGCGTCAGTAAAAGCCTGGAATCGCCTCGCGAGGCGAGAGCGTCTCTACCCTTTCCGTGCCCGCATCCCACCTGAGGTCGGCGTAACCGGCGGGGCCCCTGAAGCGATCAAAGAGGGCACTGCTTGCCTGCCTGCCCTGGAGCCAGCGCTTGAACTGTTCGTGGATCGTGTAGAGCCGTTCGGAAACCGTGAACTCAGCCAGGCGCCTCTCAAGCTCCGCCTTCATCTGGTCATCTGCCGCGCTCTGGATCATGGAGGCGAGACTGCGACGCGCCACTTCGAAGCGACCCTCGGCAGTGCCCAGTCGCGCGGACAAGCTTTTGAGGTAGGGGGGCGCACCCGGGAGGGTGGAGGCGTACTCAAACGCGGCCATGGCTTTGGGGAGGTCTTGGAGTTCAAACAGGGCGTTTGTGGCCCTGAGCACCTCCATGAACCAGGCCCGCCTGCCAAATTCTCCGCCAAATTCTCCCATGACGATGCGCCGGTGGGCGCGCTCCAGGATCTCGTCTCCGCCCGGGCCATCCTTGCGCACGACTGCGAGAATGAGCGAGCCATACCAGTAGAGGCCCGTGAAGGACGGGTCAAGCGAGGTGGCAAGCTTGAGCTCGTAGTAGAGCGGCGGGTGCGTGCCGCGAGCCACGCGGTCATAGGCGGGATCACCGAGGCTTCGAATCAAGATCGCATCGACCACGGCTGCCACATGGCCCAGGCTTGCCACTTGCGCGAGCGTGGGATCAAGCTCCTGCGAGATCGAGGCGGGGGGCTCAATCCACGAGGTTTCGGTGGCGCGAAGCAGGCGGCCGAGTCCGAAAGCTGTCAAAAAAATGGACGAAGCAATGGCAAGTGTTTGGACACTCGATCGAGAAAACAGTGTGGGAGTCAGGGCTTCGTGCACGGCCTTAGGTTGCGGCAGAGCAGCCTTGTTTTTCAAGGGGCGAGGTGTAGCATTTAAGGCAAGTTCAACTAAAAGGGGATCGTATGCGTAACACTCAAAATAATCAGGGCTTCAGCTTGGTCGAGCTGATGGTGGTAGTGGCCATCATCGGGATCCTCGCCTCTGTGGCGATTCCGCAGTATTCCAAATTTCAGGCCAAGGCCCGCCAGACCGAGGCCAAGTCGCTTCTGGCCTCGGTTTACACGGCCGAGAAGGGCTTTTTTGTTGAGGCAAACGGATATACCGGTTGCCTGAGTGCGATCGGAGTGTCGCCTGAGCTGACAGGCCCAGGAACGGGCATCAACGTGGGCTATTACGCGCTGGGCTTTGACAGCACACCCGCAATTCTTGCAAGTAGTGCTGCCGGGCTCGTGGCCTCTCCGCCGCAAGGCTCTCTTTGCGATGTCGCGGCTGGTGAGCAGGGGATTACGCATTGGCTTGCCGCCAAGAACGCTGCGACCCCGGCCGCGGTATCAACCATTACTCGATCCGCCTTGGCTGTCACTGGGATCACCCTTGGCGTAACCAACACAGCAGGATCAGAGACCTTTAATGTTGCTGCTGCAGGATTTGTCAGCCAAGACTCGTCTAAAAACACCGACACCCAGTGCGACCATTGGACAGTCAACGAGAGGAACCAGATGGTGAATTCCAGGGTCGGCATCTAGGCCTTGTTCCA
>CAIOHW010000164.1 GCA_903858195.1 Oligoflexia bacterium
CTGGCAAACAGCTTGAGCTCCTGCTCAAGGTCACCGAAAGCGGAGCCCGGGGTTACTTTCCCGTCTCGGGCCTCAGGCTCACCCTCGTGCACTCCTCCGAGCCTGCCGAGGGCAAGGACCTGAACGGCAATCGGAGGATCGAACCCTGGGAAATGGATCGCTTCGTTTCGGCCACACTCGAGGACGGCAGCCGGCTGGACCCGAAACGCCGCTACCGGGTGGCCATTCCCGACTTCCTGGTGAGCGGCGGTGATGACCTTGAGTGGGTGATGTCGCAGTTTCCCAAGAGCCAGATCATTCGCGAAGGGGCGATCTACATGCGCGATGCGGCGATCGCCCATCTGGCATCCCACCCCGACATCAACTCGCCTTCAAACCCTCTGGTCAGGCCGGACGCCCCGCGCGTCACCTTCGTAAAAAGCAAACCCAAGGGCACGGTGCGACGCAGGGGAAGGCGCTAGGGCTACCCACAGGACTGATGTGATATCCTGAGAGCATGAGCCGAGGGACCCCCGGAAGATCCGTACTCGAAGGACTTGAAAAAGCATCGGAGCGCGAGTTCCAGGGCAACCGGACGATCCTCGCCTTCGAAGAGTACCTCACGGTGCTCGGCGAAAATCCAGCGGCCCAGCTCAGAGGCTCCGCCCGATACGCAGCTGACATGATGGATCACTTCGGCCGCGAAGAGCTGCCGAGATCCGCCGACTCAGGCACCCCTCCGGTCTACCGCTTCAAAGTCTTCAACTCTCCCCCCGATCCGGAGGCCCGCAGGGTCGTGGGCCTCGAGACGGTACAGACTGAAATCTACCGCACGCTCAAGACCTTCGCCCGACAGGGGCAAAATAACCGCATGATCCTGCTGCACGGCCCAAACGGCAGCGCCAAGAGCTCGCTCGTTCACGCACTGATGCAGGGCCTGGAGTCGTATTCGCGTACTCCCGAGGGCGCACTCTACTCGTTCAATTGGATCTTTCCCGTCGACAAGGTCACCAAGGGCGGAATCGGCCTGGGCGGTGCATCCGGCAGGCAGGAGCAGGCCACAAGCTTTGCCCATTTGACCGAGGAAGAAGTTGCAGCCCGCCTTCCCTGCGAGCTGCGTGACCATCCGATCCTGCTCATCCCGCAGCGCGAGCGCCGAGCCTTTCTTGCCTCATTTCTGGGCGAGCAAAAGGCCGAGGCCCTCTGGAACTCACTTCCCTCAAGCCTCCAGCGCGGAGATCTCTGCCACCGATGCAAGCAAGTCGCAGAGGCACTGCTCGTCTCGCATCAGGGAAATCTGAAACGTCTTCTCATGCACATCCAAGTCGAGCGCATCTACCTCTCCAGGCGCTATCGCAAGGGGCTGGTCACGATTGAGCCCCAGTTGCATGTTGATGCCCAGTACCAGCAGCTCACCCTGAACCGGAACATCTCGCAGCTTCCACCCGCCCTGCAGGGCATGAACCTGTTTACAGTCGCAGGCGACCTGATTGACGGAAACCGGGGCATCATCGAATTTTCGGACCTGCTCAAGCGTCCGGTCGACTCGTTCAAGTACATCCTGGGCCTCTGCGAGACGCAGAACGTGAATATCGGCCATACGATCGCCTACCTCGACACGCTCTTCATCGGCTCGGCAAACGAGGTCCAGCTCGATGCTTTCAAGGAATTTCCCGACTTCACGAGTTTCAAGGCGCGCATGAGCCTCGTGCGGGTGCCCTACCTTCTCGAGGCCTCCGCCGAAGCCGAGATCTACCGCGAGATTGCCGAGCAGGTGGCCGGTGACAAACACGTCGCTCCGCATGCCACCTGGACGGCAGGCCTTTGGGCCGTGCTCACCCGCCTGAAAAAACCAAACGGTGTGAACTACTCCCCTGCCGTGAGCCAGATCGTATCTGCCCTGACTCCGCTCGAAAAAGCCCGGCTCTACGACTCAGGCGAGATGCCTGCGGGCCTGGGTGCCGAGGACCGCAAGGTCATGAGAAGCCACCTGCAGAAGATCCGCGAAGAGTACGAAGGAGTGCCCTACTACGAGGGCAGGCTCGGGGCCTCGGCCCGCGAAATGAAATCCATCCTGCTCGATGCCGCTCAGAACCCCGAGTTCCCGTGCCTGAGTCCGCTTGCCGTGCTTCGCGAGATGGAGAGCTTCGTCAAGCGGGTATCCGAGCATGAGTTCCTGAAGCAGGACACCAAGGACGGCTACCACGACGCTGCCGACTTCATCGCAACCGTGCGAAACGAGTACCTGAATCGTCTCGACTCGGAGGTCCGCGAGAGCATCGGGCTTTACGACTCTCGCCAGTGGGAGGAGTTCATCCGCAAGTACGTCCAGCACCTCGCCATCGCGCTCAAGAAAGAGAAGATCAAGAACCCGATCACCGGGCGCATGGAAGACCCCGACCACGCCCTGATCAGTGAGTTCGAAAAGATCGTCGAGGCCCCCGGGCGGCAGAACCTCGAGAGCGACGAGCTCAAGATGTTTCGCCAGAACATCATCTCGCAGGTGGGTGCCTGGTCGCTGGACCACCCGACGGCCCCGGTCGTCTACGGCAAGGTCTTCCCCGAGTACTGGCAGAAGCTCGAAAAGCACTATTACGAGAGCCAAAAGGCCGTGCTTACGAAATTGCACGATGCCCTTCTGGTCTATGGTAAGGACGGCCACGACCCCGAGAGCAGGAAACTCGCCCAGGAGACGATCCGGAACATGACCGGACGCCTGGGCTACTGCGAGCAGTGCTCGAAGGAAGTGATCACCTTCCTGCTCAAGAGTCGTTACTAAGAGCATGTCCAACCGCGAGCAGCACACCGTCACGGAAAGCCATTACCTGGTCACCCACAGCGTGGGTCCGAACCAGCAGGGCATCCGTCTCGACCACTTTTTGAAGTCGCGCTACCGCAGCCGTTCGCGCGAAACGATCAAGCAGGCGATCGACGACGGTGCAATCACCATCGGCCGCACCCTCGCCCATGCCCCCACGGGGAGGCCAAAGCCCAGCACACCACTCATGCCGGGCGACGAGGTGCGGGTGCTCACCGAGCGAAAGCCCGAGCCCGAAGTCGATTTCAACTACCGGGTACTCCACGAGGACGAAGCCCTTTTCGTGATCGACAAGCCCCCCAACCTCCCGGTCCACCCGGCAGGGCGCTACTACTTCAACACGCTGCTTGTGCATCTCAAGACCCAGGGCTTTAAAGACCCCCTTCGTGCCGAGCGCGAATTCTACCTCGTGCATCGCATTGACAAGGAAACGAGCGGCATCCTCGTCCTCACCAAGGACAAGGAGACCTGCGCGCGCATGACAGCCCAATTTGCCGGTCGCACGACCCGAAAAAAGTACCTCGCCATCGTCCGAGGCGTACCCGCCCGCGAGAGCTTTGTCGTGGATGCCCCGATGGCCCGGGCCATTCGCTCCAAAATCGAGCTCAAGATGCAGATCCTGCCCGAGAGCGAAGGCGGCCAGAGCGCCTACACCGAATTCAAGGTGCTCGAGACCTGCAAGAACCGCCACGGGGAGTTTGCGCTGGTCGAATGCCATCCCCGCACAGGGCGCCAGCACCAGATCCGGCTGCACCTCGAGCATGCAGGCCACCCCATCCTGGGCGACAAGCTCTACGGAATGGCAGAAGAAGATGCGCTTGCCTTCTTTGAGCGCGAGACCCTGAGCGCCGAGCGATGGGCGGCACTCATCCATCCGCGGCACGCACTCCATGCCGCCGGGCTCACCTTCGAGCACCCGGTGACCGGAAAATCCATTTCGATTGAATCAGAGCTTCCGAGTGACCTTGGGGAATTTTTGCGCCAGAGCTAGTTCGCGGCAGCAGACTCAGAAACCTCTTCCCAGCGCCCATCCACCGACCCGCTGTACTCAGGTAGCGGGCTGATATTCAGGAACTCGTCAGAAAGCCTCTCGCGAAGAATACCAAGCTCATCGGTCTTGGGAATGCCCTTGAAGTCGGTGTAACCCGACCCGCCATCAAGCAGGAAATCGAGGGTCGCCACCCGGAACTGGCGCGCCTCCTCGATGAAGAAGCTTGCCTCGTCATAAATCAGGTCGCCCGAAACGGTCTCAACACGGATCAGCCGCGCATCCGAGTCAGTGCCACCCTTGTTGCGCGAGCAGTCGCGGGTGAACTTCACGCGAAGCCCGCTTTGCATGAGTGCGCCATAGTCGCCGCAGGTCTCGATCGAGCGCTGCAAGAGCTTCAGGAGCTTTGCCGTCGACATGGGCTTGGCCACCACTGCCATGTTCCCAAACGGAAGCACCTTGAAGAGCTGCTCGTAGGTGACATCGCCTGCGGGAATTTCATCCCGGATGCCGCCCGTGTTCAGGAATGCAATCTGAGCCTTGGAGGTCTTTCGAAGCGCATCGGTAAGCAGGTTGGCCATGGCGCTCTCGGAGATGCGGTTTCGCTTGAGGTCACCCTTGGCAACAAAGAGCTTTCGTTCGGCAAGGGGCGCGACCGCGCTCCTCGCATCACGGATCAGGCGCGAAGCACGTCGATTGAGCGACACAGGCCGCCCCTCGTAATGGAGGCCGTTGTAGGCCGAGCTCCCGGGCACTTTCGAGCAGAAGGTCACCTTGGGGTCGTCGCAGAGCTCATGAAAGATCGCGGCACCCGAGATCACTTCGGTGCGAGCCCGATCGAGCCGCCCCAACTGCCGATCAAACACAAAATCAATGCGACCAAAGCGCTCGCCACCCGAGCCCGACTGGATGATCGGGACCCCTTCGACCAAGCTCTTCTGGATCATGTGGGTGTGGCCCGCAACGACCGCATCGAGCCTGAGCCCACGATCGCGCACCATCTCGCGCACCCAGTTGCTGAGCTCGTAGTTTCCGGGAGAGTCGGCACCATGCACCACGAGCACAAAGAGGTCGGCTTTTCCGGAAAGCTCGGCTGCGATCTCTGCATAGGTGGCAACCGCGTTTCTAAAACAAAGGTCGCTCACGTTCGATGCCGTGGTCATGCTGGCCGTGGATGGGTTATCCAAGCCGATCAGCGCAACGCGAACGCCCTGAACCCCTTTCACGACATAGGGACGCAAGAAAGCGGGTCTCTGCGCCCGCCGCCAGTCGACCTTGGCCTGCGCTGAAGCAGCACAGGAATGCGAGGCGACCTCGACAGGCTCGCCCGTGGTGGCATCAAAGAGCGAATTCCGCAGGTAGGTGTTGGCCGAAATCAGCGGAAATGAAGCCCCTTCTGCCAGTTCCTCGATCACTTCGCGGGGATTCTCTCCCGGCCCGGTTGCCCGGTCCTTGAGCCAGCCTCTCGGGCCAAAGTCATAGTCATGATTTCCCGGCACGACCGCGTCGTAACCGATCTCATCCAAGAGATCGAAAACGAGCTGACCCTCGTTGAAGTTGCTGACGAGCGTCCCCTGAAACTGGTCGCCCGCATCAACCACGACGGCTCCACCACCGCGTGACTCGACTCCCTGCCGAATGGACTGGACGATCCCTGCAAACAGGTCGAGGCCGCCGATCAGGGATTTGGCGGTCTTATGATGCGAGGGCTCCACGCCGCCGTGAATGTCATTGGTTCCGAGGATCGTAACCGGAACGAATCGGGCCAGGGGCTTGGTTGCACCGGACGGTGTAGGCGAGGGTCCCGGACCGGGACCACCGCCTCCGCTCCTTTCCCCCTCGGGGAAAAGCCGACAACCGGGTGCAACAAGCACCAGCAGGAGCAGCGCCAGGAGAGGAGAGCGAAGCGTCATAGGCGGCCGGACCTTACCCAAAGGGGTGGGAGCGGGCAACTCGATAAGTGCCCACCGCAAGCAAACCGTATTTTGGCAACAAGACCTTGAAAACACGCCTATTTTTTTGCTCCACCCGGTCCGTCAGAGCGGGGCGTTGAAAGGGCTTCAAGTGACCCCCGAAACGGCCTCAATGACCCGGTCGGCCATCTCCACAAACCCCGCCCCACTCTCAGCGCGCGTCAGGTAGGCCGGGGGGTGCTTGAGCCGATCGGTAAACGCCTTGAGGTTGGCCACACCCACCGAAACGGGAAATCGGGCGAACAGGGGTTCATCGTTGGGCGAGTCGCCGATGAAAAGCCAGCGATCGGCAGGTGGAAGCGCCGAGCCTGGGAAATGGGCGAGCAAGTGGGCAAATCCCGAGTACTTGTCGTAGTCGCCAAACCAAGAATTGACGTGAATGCTGCTCACTTTGGCATGGGCGCCTTCTGCCTGACAGAGTTCCACGAGCTCATCCACCCGGGACCGCGGCCAGGCGGCAACATCCTCGCAAAAATCGACGGCAAGATCGTACTCACGGTAAGGCTGGTCCGATGCCCAGGAGGCTTCCGGAAACCGCTCCTTCACCCGTGCAGCCAGGCGACTCAATCCCGGACGCGGGTCTTCGGCCGCCCCGGGAGTCTGAATGCGCATGCGACGACCCTCGTGCATGAAGAACGAGAAGGCCCCGTTCTCCCCCACCACTGCGTCCACGGGCCAGAAGCGCGCGATCAGGTCGCACCAGCCCGCAGGCCTCCCAGTGATGGGCACGACTCTCAGTCCCGCGTCTTTCAGGCGCCAGAGCGCGCCATACGCTTCGGCAGTGAGCTTGCCCCGGGTCGAAAGGGTCTCGTCAATGTCGAGGCACACCCCGCGAATGCGGGAGAGGACCTTTGGATCAGCGTCGGCCCAGTTGGCGATCTTCACTCTAATTTACGAATCGATAAACAAAACCGCCCGAAAGGTAGCTTTCGGCGTTGTTCACACCGACCCCGAGCTCAAGCGAGTACCTCACCCGCTCATTGGCCTTGAAGAAGGTTCCCACCGCCACGGTGGACACCGACTCATAGCGGCCTGAACGAAAGCCTGCACCAAACGGGAAGGCAAAATAAGGCTCGACCTCACCACTGGGCGTGTCGAACTGCTCATGGATGTAGGGAATCGCGGTCACCTCGATCAGGCCGTCAGTCGCCGTGCTCGCAGCGTTGTCAGGATTGCGGAGCACACGGTAGTACATGGCCTGCGCTCCGATGCCGATGCCCGGCTGTCCGTCGATGTCAGGAAAGATGTCGAGCGTCACGTTGCCGCCCACCCGAAACTTCCGAGGGCCGGCGCCCGTGCCGAGGATGATGCTGGCGTTGTTGAGCTCGGTCAGGCCGCGGGTGAACCGGAGATTCCCGGCAAGCCCGGTCCCGTTGGTGAGAACGAACTCGGGCTCGAAGCCCACCATATGATCTCCCGGTTCGACGAAGTGAATCGTCGTGAATACACCGGCCTGGGTGCGGCTCGGCGCCAGGGCGAGCAGGAAAGCAGAAAGGGCAAGAATCTTACGCATGCCCCAAATCTAGCCGTCACCCCGGGCAAAGCAACCCATTTGACACGGGGGTGCCCATGAATTACACCGTGGCAGACCCTTTGGTAGGATGGTGGCCGTAGCTCAGTTGGTTAGAGCATCGGATTGTGATTCCGAGGGTCGGGGGTTCAAGTC
>CAIOHW010000165.1 GCA_903858195.1 Oligoflexia bacterium
TGACTTGCATGACTTGCATGTCACGCCGCTTGCTTTAACCTTTATACTCACCCTGAACGGAGACTTATGATCGATCTAACGCTGTCGGAAGAACAGAAGCAGCTCCAGGAGCTGGCCCGCAAGTTTGCCAAGGAGGAGATCATCCCCAAGGCAGCCCACCATGACGAAACCGGGGAATACCCCCGTGAGATCGCAAAGAAAGCCTGGGAGCTGGGGTTGATGAACACCCATATTCCGCAGGAATATGGGGGCCTTGGACTGAGCGTGCTCGATGGCTGCATTATTACTGAAGAGCTCGCCTACGGATGCACGGGCATCTGCACGGCGATGGAGGCCAACGCGCTCGCATCCGCCCCGGTAATCGTGGCCGGAAATGACGAGCAGAAAAAGCAGTTCCTGGGCCAGCTCACCGCCGAACCCCTCTTTGCGGCCTACTGCGTGACCGAACCAGGCGCAGGCTCCGACGTTTCAGGGATCCGCACCACCGCCAAGAAGGTCGGTGACGAATACGTAATCAACGGATCCAAGATGTGGATCACCAACGGCGGTGTGGCGAGCTGGTATTTCGTGCTCGCCTACACGGATACGGCTGCCAAGCACAAGGGCATGTCCGGATTCCTCGTTCCTGCCAGCACCCCGGGCATCACGGTCGGCAAGAAGGAATGGAACATGGGCCAGCGCGCAAGCGACACCCGCGGGATCACCTTCGAGGACGTGAAGATCCCGGCCAAGTACCGCCTTGGAAACGAAGGCGATGGCTTCAAGATCGCGATGTCGGCGTTTGACCACACCCGCCCTCCGGTTGCTGCCGGAGCGGTCGGCCTCTCTCGCCGTGCGATGGACGAAGCGATTCAATATGCCCAGACCCGCAAGGCGTTTGGACAGCCGATCGCAGGCTTCCAGGCCGTCTCGTTCATGATCGCTGACATGGCCAAGGACATCGAGGCAGGCCGGATGCTCGTGTGGCGCGCGGCCTCGGCGATCGACCAGGGCATCCGCAACACCAAGTACGCTGCGATGGCCAAGGCGTTTTGCGCCGACATGGCCATGAAGGTCACGACCGATGCCGTGCAGGTGTTTGGCGGCTATGGATACTCGGCCGAATATCCGGTCGAAAAGCTCATGCGCGACGCCAAGATCTACCAGATCTACGAAGGCACGAGCCAGATCCAGCGCCTCATCATCGCAAAGGAAATCTTCGAGAGAGGATAGGAAAGAGGATCGCCCGAAGCTTCAGGAATCGAGGTCTTCTTCCCCTTCAGGAAGAAGCGACTGCCGGATCCTGACAAAGCTCTCATACCGAGGAAGGCCCCGCGCTGCACAGCCGGGGCTTTCTTCTTTTGGACCATGGGAGCAGGGCTTGGGGTCGCAGGGAGCAGCCTCGAGTTCCGGAAAGTAGCGCGAAACTTCTTCAGGCTCGATCAGAGCCAGACCGAATGACCGCATGCCGGGGGTGTCGATCCAGAACGAATCTCCGGGAGCCGAGATCAGTACGGCCGAAGTGGTCGTGTGCCGTCCCTTGCCGGTCGCATCGCTCACCTCACCCACCTTGCCGACATCGCGGCCGGTGAGCGCCCTGAGGAGGCTGGTCTTTCCGACACCTGAATGTCCGCAAAAAACGACCTTGCAGCCCTGGAGCTCGGAGCGGAGGGGGTCCACACCCTCGCCCGTGCGGGTGCTGAGCGTGCGGATTTCAAAGCCGAGCTGTTGATAAAGAGCCCAAGGCGCGTGAGACGGCTCGAGATCGATCTTGGTGACGCAAATGATGGGCTTGAGACCCGAGAGCTGCGCGGCAACGAGGAAGCGATCCACCAGCCCCGGCGAGAACTCGGGCTTGAGGCAGGATGCAACGATCACCAGCACATCGATATTGGCTGCAACCACGTGGACGGGTTGGGTTTCGGAATGCTCGTCCTTCTCGCGACCCGGAGCGGGCCTGAGGAGCTGGTTCTCGCGCTGGGCGACCCCCTCGACCACTCCCGACTGGGGGCTTGTGATGTTGGCTCGAACCCGGTCGCCGACCGCAACCGGAGAACGTTCCCGCGTCCCCTTGCCGCCCAGTCCATGGTCGTAGACCTGGGCGCGCCGGTAGCTGCAGAGCACCTCCTGCCCCGTGGCGTCGACCTTGATCCGGCAAAGCTTGGGGAAGACCTCAACCACGGTGGCATTGCTCTCGGAAGCTGCCAGGGGCTTTCCGCCCTTGGAACGGGCAGAGGACTCGGAGAGCTTCTTTTGGAGTGATCTGCCTCGAAAGCCCGAGAGATCCTTTTCGTCGTCCATCCACTCATCGCCGTGCGAGCGGGAGCTGCGCTTGAAGGGCGGCTTGGCCAAGGTCACCCACCTACCTGTGCGGCAGCATGAAAGCGGGAGTACTCGCCACGTCCCGACAAAAGCTCGGCGTGGGTGCCGGCCTCGACGATCCTGCCCGCCTTGAGCACCAAAATAAGATCGGCTCCCTGGATGGTCGAAAGCCTGTGGGCGATGACCAGTGAGGTGCGGTTCTGCATGAGCTTGTCGAGGGCCTCCTGCACCGCGCGCTCCGAGGCTGTATCGAGGTTCGAAGTCGCCTCATCCAGAATCAGGATCGGGGCCTTTCGCAGAAAGGCGCGCGCGATCGAGAGGCGCTGGCGCTCGCCACCCGAAAGCTTCTGGCCGCGATCTCCGATGCGGGTCTCCCAGCCGGAGGAGAGCTTTTCGATGAAGCCAAGCGCATTGGCCTGTCTCGCCGCTTCGATGACCTGCTCGCGCGTGGCATCCCGATTGCCACACCGGATATTCTCGAACACGGTGTCGTTGAAGAGGAAAACATCCTGGCTCACCACGGCAAACTGCCGCCTGAGTGACTCGAGTTCGCACTCGCGCAGGTCATGTCCATCGATCAGGATACGACCACTGGTAACATCGAAGACCCGGGGGAGCAGGCTGATCAGCGAACTCTTTCCCGCCCCGCTCTCACCCACAAGCGCCACCCGCGATCCGCGCGGCACCTTGAAGCTCACGCCCTGGAGGATCGGCCTTTCGGGCGCGTCGGGATAGGAAAAATGCACGTCATCAAAGGCCAGCTCGCGCGACAGGCCCTTGAGCTCGATGGCAGCAGGAGCAGCGGCAAGCCTGCTTTTCCACCCGAAAAGCTCGGAGATGCGCTCAAATGCAGTGCTCATCTGGGCAAGCCGGATGTTCACGTCATTGAGCGTCCGGATCGGATGCATCATCATGGCGAAGGCGGCAAAGAAAGCGAGCAGATCGCCCGAAGTCATCTGGCCCGAGATCACCTGCGCGCCGCCGTAATAGATCACGATCGCAATGACAAACGAGGTGAGGAGCTCGACTGCGGGATGAGAGAGTTCCTCCATGGCGGCCATCTTGAGGTGGTAGTCGGTGTAGATCCTCGACTGCTCCCGAAACTTTCCGATCGAGTAATCCTGAAGCCCGAAAAGCTGGATCACTCGAAAACCGGTGAAGCTCTCCTGCAGCACGCCAAAAAGCCTTGAGTTCTGCTCCTGCATCCCGGCGATGTAGCGTTTGAGGTTTCGCGAGGTGGCCGCGAAGATCCAGGCAAGCGGCGGAAATACGAGGAAGGTGACGAGCGTCAGCTTCCAGTTGAGATTCAATGCGTATCCGAAAAGGCAGAGGAAGGTCAGCGGCTCGCGCAGCACGATATTGATGCAGGCCACACCCTGGTCGACGAGGTTTGGGTCCTGTCCTGCCCGGGAGATCAGACCGCCGGTACTCTGGGTGGTATAGTAATCGGCCGATAGACCCATGAGGTGGTCGTAGAGGTCATTCTTGAGGCGCTGGTTCACCCGGGCAATAACGATCCGAAGCCAGTAATAGTGAAAGAACCTGACGGCAAAGTTCACCACATAGAGGCCGATGAACAACAGCGGGAAGAGATAGAGTTTGGATGAGTTCTTGCCGACCAGGAGGTCATCGACCAGGAACTTGATCAGCGGCACCGGCGAGGCGCGCAGCGCCGCGAGCGGAAACGCCAACGCGGCGCTGCCCACCAGGTGCCACCTGAAGGGCTTGAGATAGGCCAGCAGGCGCGCCGGGATCTTGAACTGGGAAAAGCTGGAGGATGCCAATCGCCGCCATCTTATGCTAGCGAGGCGGTGATGCCAATTGCCACCTCTCGAGCCGTTTTTTTGGACCGGGATGGGACCCTCAATGAGGACCCGGGCTACATCCACCACCGGGAGCTGATGAAACTGCTGCCCGGCGTGGGTGAGGCGCTGCGCTCACTCAAGGATGCAGGCTACCTGCTGGTAGTTGTGTCCAACCAGTCCGGAGTGGGCAGAGGCATCATTCCCCCGGATGAGCTTCCCCGGATCCATGAAAGAATGGACGAGCTCCTCTCGAACTGGGGTGTTTCGATTGACCATTATTCGCTCTGCACCCACCGCCCCGAGGAGGGCTGCGCCTGCCGAAAGCCGAGCCCCAAACTCCTGGCCGACGCAGCTCAACGGCTGGGTGTCGCGCTTGAGCGCTCCTATATGGTGGGTGACAAGCCCGTGGACCTCGAGGCGGGACGGGCAGCCCGCGTGAGGGGGGTGTGCCTCGTGAGAACGGGCCATGGCCTGGAGACCGAACGGACCCACGGGGGTCTTGCCAACTTTATCGGCTCTGATTTGAAGGCGGTTGCCAGCTGGATTCTAGCCCAAGAAATTTGAGGCTCTTGATCGGAAGCCGATCAAAACCCGGCAAATGGTAGATCAGGAGCGCCTCGAGCACCCGAAAGAGCTCGCGGTGCCTCTCCTCCCCAGCCTGTGCAGTCGCAGGAATCTGGCGAATGGGGGTCACTAGCGACATGTAGAAATCCGCCATCGCCCCCGAGGTCACCTGAAGGCTCTCAATCCCGGAGACCGCTCCCTGGCGGATATGAAGGCTTCTCCCGCGCCTGCAGCCCTCACAGACCCAGCGGGCCTCGGCCACCATCA
>CAIOHW010000166.1 GCA_903858195.1 Oligoflexia bacterium
ACTCTGCCACCTCTCCGCGACTTCCGGAACAACGCTTCTCAGCGCTTGAGTCCGCTGTCAACCATCCAAAGGCGGGCACCCTCGCGCACGAACCCGGGGGCACCCTCCAGATACCGATGCAGCGGGCCCGGAACTTCCACACGACCCGTTTCGTCCTGGTAATTTTCGAGGATCGCCAAAAAGGTCCGACCCACGGCGAGACCGGAGCCATTGAGGGTGTGTGCGAGGCGCGGCTTGGCCTGTGCCTCCGGCCGATACCGGATCTGGGCTCGGCGGGCCTGAAAGTCCTCGCAGTTTGAGCAGGACGAAATCTCGCGGTATGCGCCCTGCGCCGGGAGCCACACCTCGATATCGTAGGTCTTTGCCGCGCCAAAGCCCATGTCGCCCGTGCACAGAAGCATCGTGCGATAAGGAAGCCCCAGCAGCTGGAGAACCCGCTCTGCGTTGGCGGTCATCTTTTCAAGCTCGTCGTAGGAGCTCTCAGGCTCGCAAATTTTGACGAGCTCCACCTTCTGGAATTGATGCTGTCGGATCAGTCCGCGCGTATCCTTGCCATAAGATCCAGCCTCGCTCCGAAAGCAGGGCGAATAGGCCGTGAGATAAAGGGGGAGCCTTCCGGGCTCGAGGATCTCTTCGCGAAAGATGTTGGTGAGCGGAACCTCGGAGGTGGGGATCAGGAAGAGCTCGCGCTCTGCGGTGCCGGTCTTGAACAAGTCCTCCTCGAACTTGGGCAGTTGACCGGTCCCCGTCATTGCGGCCCGATTGACCATGAATGGCGGGATGACCTCGCGATATCCATGTTCACGTGTGTGCAGGTCCAGCATGAACTGGATCAGCGCGCGCTCCAGGGCCGCGCCGGAGCCGAGATACAGCGCGAACCTCGCACCCGACATCCTTCCTGCGCGCTCAAAGTCGAGAATCCCGAGAGTCTCGCCAATGGCGACATGATCTTTGGGCGTAAACCCGAGCTTTCGTGGCTCACCCCACCGGCGAACCTCCTGGTTCTGCTCCGAGCCCACTCCCTGCGGAACAGATGCGTGGGGAATATTGGGGATCCTGAGCCCCAGATCGGAGAACCGAGCCTCGACCTCTGAGAGCTTGGATTCGAGCGCCTTGATCTCATCGCCCACAGCCCGGGTCTCCAGAACCATCTTCTCGGCCTCGGCCGCAGCAGCCGGGTCCGCCTTTGCCTTGGCCTTGAGCTGGGCGATGGCCTGCGAGGCGGCGTTACGGCGTGCCTTGAGCTGGTCTACCTGGTGGATCATCGACTTTCGTTCACGCGAAAGCTCGGAGATCTGCCCAAGAAGCCCGGGGTCGGCGTTGCGGCGGCGCAGGGCTGACTCGAGCTCTCCAACTGCCTCCGAGAAAAATCGTGAATCCAACATGCTCAAGCTCTCCCGCTGTTACCTGAAAAGCGAATCTCGATCGGGCGCGTCAGGCTCCATCTCAAGATACTTTTGATAGGCCTGCCTCGCATTGGCGATGTCGCCCATCGCCCGATAAGCATCGCCCATCCGACGATAGATGATGGGATTGCCGGAGTCCAGCTTCAGTGCCTCTCGATAGAGTGCAGATGCAGCCTCGTATTTCTTGAGCAGAAAGTTTGTGTATGCGGCCTGGTTCTTGGGCTCCGCCTCGCGCGGAGCCCGCTGCATCGCCTGCACAAAATATCCGAGGGCCTTTTCGGGCTGCGACTGCTCGAGGTGAACTGCGCCCAGAGAGAGCAGGACCTGGGCGGAGGCGTTGCCATTCTTGATCTCTTGCTCAAACTCCGCCTGAGCAGCCTTGAAGTTCGAGAGCCTGACGTAGATCAGGCCCTTGCTGTAGTGCAGGTTCGGAAACTTGGGGTAGAGCTCGTAAATCCTGTCGAGCGCCTCGTCGGCGCTCTTGAACTCAGCGAGGTCCACCAGCACGCGGTACTTTTCGTACAAGATCGCTGCATCCGCGGGATTGCGATCCAGATAGGCCTGATACGCCTCTGAAGCCTTCTGCCGTGCCGCAACCTCGCCGCCTGTACGCTGACTGGTGGGACGAGCCAGCTGCAGCCGCGCCAGCGCACGGTACGGCAACGCAAGCTCCGGGCGTGACTGGCGTGCCTGATCCAGGATTGCCTGCGCCTCGTCCCAGGCACCCTTGGTGATCAGAAAATCCGCCAGCGCACAGAGCAGCTCGGCCCGGGTGAGCCCCTCTTTCTGCAACTCATCCCTGAGGTAGGCAATGCCTCGATCGATGCCTTCGGCACCCTCGATGGCGCGCGCCGTGCCCATGATGGCCTCGGCGTTCTCCGGGTCAAAGCGCTGGGCCAATGCAAAAATGAAGGGTGCCTGCTCGTATTGCCGGGTCTCCAGCAGGCTCTTTCCAAATGCGATGTACACCGACGGCTCGATCGACTCTCGAGACAGCGCCTTTCGATAAAACTGCTGCGCCTCGACGTGGCGGCCCTGGCGGGCATACCAGTCAGCCATCGCCTTATCGATCGCCCCCTGGGGCACCGGGAGCGTGCGCAGCCTGGCGATCGCACGGTTCGCCTCATCCCACTCATAGCTGAGGATGAGCAGCTCAATGTAGCGACTCCAAATCCGTACATCCGTGGGCGCGAGGTCGGCGGCCTTCTTGAGGCTGATCCTTGCGTTGGCGATGTCTGACTTGTGAATGAAAAATAGATTGGCCAGTCGCACAAGCGGCTGGGGATTCTCGGGAGCCTCCCTGCGTGCCTCCATCAGCTGAAGCTGTGCGTCCTCGAGCTTTCCTTCGCGGATGAGGCGCTCACTTTCGGCCATGTAAAAATAGACGCGGGCGTCCTTGCGAAGCTCCGGAAGCGAGTCCCCGGCGCGGGCTCTGAGCAGAAAATAGTTCAGATTGTAGTCGGCGTTCTCGGGCTCGAGCCGCAGTGCCCGCTCGATGTATCCCAGTGCGAGATCAATCCGGCCATCGATCTGCTCGAGCTTGGAGCGCAGGAAAAATGCCTCTGCAAGCTCCCGGGGAGGGAGGTGATCGCCCGAGGAGGTGATGAACGCCAGCTCCTGCCGCGCACTGGCGAGGCGGCCCTCCGCATCGGCCATCTTTGCAAGGCGGAAGCGCGCCAGTGCATGATTGGGGCTTGCCTGCAGTGTGGCCCGGTACTCGCGCGCTGCGGCCTCGTTCTCACCCAGCGCCTCGGCGACCCTTCCGCGGAGGTAGAGTGTTTTTGGCACCATGCCGGCTCCCTGTGGGATTGCGCCAAGGTATCGTGCCGCCTGAACAAACTCGCCGCGCGCGAAGAGCGCCTGCGCGAGGTAGAGCATGATGATCTCGTTATAGTTCTTCTGGACCTTGCTGTACTCGATGATCCTCGACTGCGCCGCAAGAGGGCGCCCGGTCAGGGTCAGATACTCGGCATCCGAAATCAGCGTCTCCGGGAGCTCAATGTTCTTTGCCCGAGAGAGTTGGATGAGCTTTAAGATGACATTGAAATAGTTCTCGTCCTTGTTGGAGACATCAATGAGGTTCAGGTAGGACGACGCCAGGAAGGCCAAGGCCCGTACGTTGCCCGGGTCCTGTTTGAGGGCAGCATGAAAACCCTCCACGGCCCTACGATATCCCGGAAGCGTATCCTTCTGGTAGGAGACTAGCGCCCGCTCATAGAGCTCCTTGCTCTTGGAGGGGTCGGGCTCTCCCACGAGCGCAGAAGGCAGGCTTGGGCGCACCTTGCGGGTCCTCAGCGATCCCGGCCTTGTCTGCATGCCAGAGCCGGTGAGCAGGTCGAGCAGCACCAGACTCGCGCCGAGCAGAACCAGCAGTACGCTGCGCGGCTGGCTTTTTCTGGGGGCAGCTCCGGCCGCCCCCGGCGAGCCCGCGCGGCCCGCATGCTGGAAGACGACGGTTCTCTCCTGCGAAATGTCTCGGGGGGCGGGAAACTGCTGCGAGGGTTCGGTCTCGAGCCGCAAGGAGGGATCAAGCGACACCATCGCAGTCCGTTCCTGGTCGGAATCCTGGGGGCCGGGCGTGGGCGCCGAAACAATCCGGGTGGCCTCTTCCGGCTCACTCGGGGCGGCCTCAGTCCTGGGCGGAGGCTCGCGGACGGGCTCCGGGGGAGCGGCCTCTATTTTCCTGGTCTCGGGCAGGATTCGCGTTGCCGCCGCGGGATCGACCAACGGCAGGCGCTCCGTGAGCGGAGCTCCTTGTGTTCCGGCGCGGGCCAGTTCGCCCATGGCATTCTTCAGCAACAGCTCAGCGATCTCTGGGTGAGCGCCGAGCTCCTTCCAGTCCCCGACGGGATGCTCACGGGCCTGCTCGCCGCCCAGGAGCTGTCCTGCAAGAATCAGCTCGCGCACACGCGACACCGAGAGCGGCCCAAGCACGCGTCCGGAAGAAAGCCTGACTTTAAACTGCGTGCCGCCGCTATCGGGGGCCATCGAGCGCGAGACCTCCAGCTATCCGGCCTGCGGCGGGCACGCCACGCGCTAGGGGTGGGCGGCCTGCGTCGACACGGCTGGTTTCAGTGCCGCCCGCTTTGAAAGCTCCATCGCACCAGAGGGAAGGAGCCCGATCTGCAAGGTCAGCACCACCATCACCGCAACGGTCAGAGCCGCCGCAGCGGGGTGACTGGGCTCCATGCTGCCAGAGCCCGCGGGCTCGCGCATGTACATGTAAACCAGCACCCTCAGGTAATAGTACACCGAAATGGCGCTGCACAGCACCGCGATGACGGTGAGGAGGATCTCGCCCGACTGGACGGCGGCCGAGAGCAACAAGTATTTGGCGGCGAAGCCGGCCGTGGGGGGAATGCCCGCCATCGAGAACAGGAATACCGCCATGGCAAACGCAAGCCACGGGCTCTTTCGGGCAAGGCCCGACAGATCGTGAAGGTTTGTCCCGAGGTCGGCGCGACGCGAGACCATGCCGAGAAGAGCAAATGCCCCCAGGTTCATGATCGTATATGCCAGCAGGTACATGAACACAGGAGCGTAGCCCGCCTCACTTCCACCCGCGGCGAGCACGCCGAGCAGAATGTACCCGGTGTGCGCGATGGAGGAATAGGCGAGCATCCGCTTGAGGTTGACCTGCGTCAGGGCGATGACATTTCCGACGAGCATCGTGAGTGCGGCTGCGCACCAGAGCATGTCGTGAATATGGCTTTGGACCGCATCCGCAAGGCCCTGACCAAACCCCAGATGACTGAGCACCCGGACAAAGGCGGCAAACGAAGCGGCCTTGATCCCCGTGGTCATAAAGCCAGTGATCGGCGTGGGAGCACCCTACGACAAGCGCATGTCCATCCTGCCCGATGTACCGACGATGGCCGAGGCCGGATTCCCGGGATCGAGACCGGCACCTGGTATGCCGTGCTCGCCCCGGTGTCCACGCCGCCGCCGGTCGTCCTGCGCGTCCAGGAGACCTTCGTGAAGGTGGCCCGCTCGCCGGAT
>CAIOHW010000167.1 GCA_903858195.1 Oligoflexia bacterium
CGAGAACCGATTTCTTGAAACGTTTGCCGCCGCATTCCTCACAGGGCAGCCTGACCTCGGCCATGAAATGCATGTCGAGGGTGATTTCGCCCTCGCCCTTGCAAACCGGGCAGCGACCGCCATCGACGTTGAATGAAAAGTGCTGGGGCGTGTAGCCGCGCCTGAGGGCCAGTGCCTGGCTTGCGTAGATGCGCCTGACCTCATCCCATGCCTTGAGATAAGTCGCGGGATTCGAGCGCGAACTCTTTCCGATGGGGCTCTGGTCCAGCAGCACCACGCCCGATACCTGGTCTGCGCCGTAGAGATTTTCGTAGCGTCCCACATCCACGTCCACATCCCGGTAAAAGACCCGTGAAAGGGCGTTATGCAGCGTCTTGTGGACGAGCGTGCTCTTGCCCGAGCCCGAGACCCCGGTGACCACGACAAAGCGATCCAGCGGGAAGTCGACCGTGAGGTTTTGGAGGTTGTGCTCCGAACAGCCGGTGATCTTGATTCCCCTGCGGGCACGTGCCGGCCTGAAGGGCCGGATTCGATCGATGTGGACCGAGTCGGCAAGGTACTTGCCGGTTACCGATCGGGTCGTCTGCGCGAGGGTTTGTACCGTTCCCTGCGCGACGAGCTCGCCGCCGCGCCTGCCCGCACCCGGACCGAGCTCGACCAGCCAGTCGGCGTTCTTGATCACCTCGGGATCATGCTCGACTACGACCACCGTATTTCCGTGGTCGCGAAGGCGCTTAAGAATCCGAATCAGGCGTTCGGTATCCGAGGCGTGCAGCCCGATCGAGGGTTCATCCAGCACGTAAAGCGTGCCGCAAAGTCCGTTACCGAGCTGGGTTGCAAGGCAGATGCGCTGGAACTCTCCCCCGGAGAGCGTCTTGGTGAGGCGCGAGAGGGTGAGGTAGCCCACGCCCACTTCATCGAGAAACGCGAGCCTGCGCTCCACTTGTTGAAAGATCTCGTCTGAGATCTGCTTCTCAGCCGGGCTCCATCCGTCTGGGAGCTGCCTGAGCCACGCAAGCGACTCCTCGAGCGGGAGGTCGAGCACCGCGGGAAGGTTTCTTTTGCCCACCTGCACGGCGAGAGCCTCGGGCTTGAGGCGGGCCCCCTTGCATTCGGTGCAAAGCAGCTGGGCCTGGTACCGACGGATGAACACGCGGATGTGGAGCTTGTACTTCCAGCGCTTCATCTCCTCAAAGCAGGCATGGATGCCCGGAAAAGTCTTGTCGCCCGGTGAACCGCTCCAGATGAGCTCGCGCTCGCGGGCGGTGAGCTCGCGGTAGCGCTTGCCGATGGAGATTCCCTGGCGTTCGCAGAAACGAAACAGGTCCGACTGCCACTCCGAGAACGATGGCTTGGAGAAGGGGTCGATGGCGCCGTTTTTAAGGGTCTTGGAGGGATCCGGAACGATGAGTCCTTCGTCGAGTTCGAGCGTGTAGCCGAAACCCGAGCAGCGAGAGCAGGCTCCCATCGGGCTATTGAACGAAAAGAGATGGGGCTCGGGTTGCCGATACTCACGCGAGCAGGTGAGGCAGGCAAAACGTTGGTCAAGCGTCTTCCATTCGGGCTGGCTCCCGCTCTCGCCAAGCGCGATCCAGGTGATGCGGCCGTAGCCTACGGAGAGGGCCTGTGCGATGGAGTCGCCCAGGCGCGTGAGGGTTTCGTCGTCCGGCCGATCAGAGATCTTCAAACGATCGATGATGACCGAGAGCCTGCCCTCCTCGAGGGCCGAGGCCGGGACTTTTGGAAAATCCGGACTCTCCATGTCCAACAGGTCAAGCAGGATGGCGTCTTCTGACTGCGGCCGGTAGACCAGCCGCTGGTAGCCCTGTTCTCGCAGCAGCACAAACCAGCTCGATAAGGTTGCCTGCTTTTTCGAAGCCTTCTTCTTGCCTTTGCTGCCTGTGGCCTCAGTGGCAGGCTGCTGAAGCGGAGCCGCAAGCAGCACGCGGCGGCCTCGAGCCCAGGTGACCGCCCAATCGCGGATCTGCTGGGGATCGAGTCGCTTCACCTCGGTGCCGCAGTCGAGGCACAGGGTGCGTCCCACTTTCGAAAAGAGCACGCGCAGGTAATCGACGACCTCGGTCTGTGTGCCCACGGTGCTGCGCGAGTTGAGCACATGGTTCTTCTGCTCGAGCGCGATCGACGGTGGGATGTTCTCCACCGATTCGATTTCTGGCTTGGGCATCTTTTCGAGGAACTGACGGGTGTAGGTCGAAAGCGATTCGATGTAGCGGCGCTGTCCCTCGGCATACAGCGTATCGAAAACCAGCGAGCTCTTGCCGCTTCCCGAGAGGCCTGTCACCACGGTGATCTTCTTCGAGGGAAACTCGACTGAGAAGTTCTTGAGGTTGTTCTGCCTCACCCCGGTGAGACGGATATTGCGTTCCATGGTTCCCTACGTGACAGGTGTCGAATCTTTAGTCGGTCAGAACGGACATACTCCCGAATTAGCCCTGTGATTACAAGGGGGTTGGATGGCATTGGGCTTGCTCATGTGGGCCCCGACCCGAAGCCATCGGGTCAGAATGAGGTGGAACGTGGGATTCAACAAGAAGTGGGCAGGATTCACCAGCGCATTGGCGCTCGTATTAACGGCCTCGGGGTTTGTCCCGGGAGCGGCCTCCCCCGGCCGCAGCCTGAGCTCGATCGAGGCCAGGCATGCGCCTGGGAGCCGGATCACTCGGGATGCTGCCCTGTATGACAGGGTCCGCCAGCTGGACTTGAAGCGTCTTCCGGACCCGAGCTTTGAGGACGACCTCTCGGCGCTCTCGAGGCAGGAGGCCCA
>CAIOHW010000168.1 GCA_903858195.1 Oligoflexia bacterium
CAGGTGCTCGGACCCATCAAGAAGGCGCTTGAGGCGGGGCGGCCCGTGCGCTCGCTCGGACTTTCGGCCGAAGAGATGGCGCTCGTACATGAGTTCCATTTCATCACGGCAAAGAAGGTCATGTACGTGACCAACGTCGACGACAAGGACATCGGCCGCTCCGAGCCCAATGACTACGTCAAGCGCGTGATGGACCTGGCGGCAAAGGAAGGCTCAGCCGTCGTCCAGATCTGCGGAAAGATCGAGAGCGAAATCGCCGAGCTCGACGAGGCCGAGAAGGTCGGATTCCTGAAGGAAATGGGAATGGACGAGCCGGGCCTGAACCGCGTCATCCGCCAGGGCTACGGCTTGCTTGGACTTCAGACCTACTTCACTGCAGGTGAAGTCGAAGTGCGCGCCTGGACCATCCAGAAGGGCTGGAAGGCGCCGCAGGCCGCAGGCGTGATCCACACCGATTTTGAGAAGGGCTTTATCAAGGCCGACGTTTATCACTTCGATGACCTCATGAAGTTCAAGTCCGAAGCCGCCGTGCGCGATGCCGGATCACTCCGCCTCGAAGGCAAGGAGTACCTCGTGCGTGACGGCGACATCATGCACTTTCGTTTTGCGGTGTAGGCGGCTTCCAGAAGTACTCGAGCTCGTTGCGCGGCCCGGATGACGTTGGCGGTGACGGTGATCCCGAAGGCTCTGGCATCACCACCGGAGTCACGCCGCCTCCCGCCTGAGGGAGTGCGTCCGGCTTGAGCTTGCGCGAGTACCAATAATAGTTCCGGATGATCGAGCCCACGTAGTCGCGCGTCTCCCGAAACGGAATCGACTCGATGAATTCCACAAGCCCCGCAGCAGGACTGGTGCCCGTCTCTCGAAGCCAGCGATCCACCGCCTGAGGGCCCGCATTATAGCCCGCTGTCGCCATGGCAAGGTTGCCCCTGAAGCGCTTGGAGAGTGTGCCCATGTAGGAGGTTCCGATCGCGATATTGCGCTCGCGAGCTGCGAGCTCCAATCGAAGCACTGAGGGGTCGACATCAACGGCTGTTGCCGGCATGACCTGCATGAGCCCCACGGCACCTGACCCGGAGAGCGCCGAATCGTCAAAAGCGCTTTCCTGCTTGATGAGACTCAGCACCCAGACAGGGTCGATCTCACGATCGCGCGAGGCCGCCTCGATGCGCTTCCACTCTTCCACGGGAAAGATCATCTCTGCCGCCCACTGCGTGGCAGCCGCCTTGTCGCCGCGCTGGATCAACTCGGTGAGCACGGTAAAGACTCCCAGGTGGTGGCCTGCCTCGCGCAGCAGTCCGGCCAGGTGCACGAGAAACGGGGATTCGAGGGTATCGCGGACTCTGATCTCCCTGAGTTCGAGTACGGCAAGCTCCGGCAGCCCGGCCTTGAGGAGCGCCTCAGCTCGCTCGAGCGCCACGAGCTCAGTGGGGTGGAGATGAACGTCACGCGTGCTTGGCGCGGGAACATCCGACGATAGAAATCCACCGGGATCGAGGTTGAGCTGGCGGGCGGAAAGCAGGCCATAGAAGCTCAGCGGACTCTCGCGTGCGATCTGCTCCAGCAGCGAGAAGGCCTTCTTGTCGGGCCCATTCTCGAGCAACGACATGGCCAGCCAGTAACGCACCTTTTGACGAAGCTGCGAGCGTGGAAACTTTTCGAGGAACTTCTCGAACAAGGTGGATGTCCAACGGAGATTTCGCGCCGTGATGCGCGGGAGCAGCTCCGCCCATGCCTCCTGGTCGGCATCCGCGGCCTTGTAGGCCTGCTGGATTCTTCCCGCAGATGGAGTAACAGGAATGGCCTCGAGCCTTTCGAATACGGCCCGCCACTTTCCATCGAGCTCCTTGCGCTCGACCGATGCCTTCGGAAAAACGGCCAGGAGCTTTCTGACCCAGAGTGAACAGACATCCAGCCCATCGCGAGAGTCCCAGGGACTGCACGAGTCGATGTAAGCCTCCACATCGCGCCAACCCACGAGTCCAAGCGACATCCGATCAAAAGCACGCTCAAAAGTAGCACGTGCCTCGCGTCTGCGTTTTCGGGCCTGAGCAACTCGGGCCTGGATGAGCTCGACCCTGCCCAGTTCATCGGGGAGTCGCCTGAGCCAGGGGCCGCCGGCTACGGCAAGTTGGATCCTGCCCCAGCGCTCCTGCGCCCGCCGAGCCAGCCTGGAAGCCAGATCGTATCGCTTTCGCTCCAGCTCACGGGTGGCCCTGCTGCGCTCGTCCATCGCCAGGAGGGCTTGGGCGTGGTCGAAATAGCTGTCCGTCTGCGGCACTCCGGCAAGCAAAGGGTACTGACCCTTGGAGGAGGCCTGTACGAGCGCGCGAAGCGAGGGCGAGAGCACGGGCTTCTTTTCTGCGGATGGGCCGGCGGCAACCGACAGGCTCGAGGCCAGCAGCAGCGGCAGGAGCAGCTTAGGACTGGGACTTGCGCGAGACGGCTTCGACCATTGCATTGTAGTTCTCGGCGAGCTCTTTGAAATGGTCTGAGGTCCTGAAGCGCAGGTCTGCCTTCATCACGCCCGTGCGAGTGGCCTCCTTGAAATACTCATTCAGCTTGTAGAGCGGGCCGGCAATTCGATGGGAAATGAAAATGCTGATCCCGGCGATCGCCACGAGGCACACGGCCACGAGCTGATACACCCCCTTCATCAATTCGGCGCGCGCCTCCATGATGTAGGCGACTTCGGGGCCCCCCGGGCTCGTGATCAACTGCTGAGTCAGGAGGGTGAACGCCTGGTTCAGAATCACCGGAAAGATGGCCGACACAGCCAGCACCCAAGTGCAAAGGTAGAAGGCAAAGCGGAACTGGAACTTGGGGTTGATGAGAAATCGCCTGCGATTGAAGTCGAGATTCATGTCTGCTCCAGAGCCCCAGTATACTCGAAGCCGACGTCGCGAAAAGCTGGCAAAAATTTGACTATTCAGTTGGGATCGATTAAGCCGAAAAGGCCTTAAGAGTTCAGTAGTGTTGGCCAGTAGCTCAGTCGGTAGAGC
>CAIOHW010000169.1 GCA_903858195.1 Oligoflexia bacterium
ATCCGGCGACCACCCGCCCAGCACTGCAAACCTGCAACCCACACTTCCAGACTTCGGTCAGAAACTGCCAAGTCAGAAAATTGCGTCTACCGCCCACTTGGTGGAGACATTCAATGTACTGCCGCTGTCGCCGTTCGTCCGGTTGATGGGCGTACTGAGTGTATAGGTAGACATCGATCATACGTTTCACCGTGAAAGTGACGTTCATATCTTCTCGCATCTTGCAGAAGTCAGGCACCTCTCGAAGATGTGTTTCGTACTCGTCGAACACTCCTTTCACCCACCGACCAAGAGGATGTCCGCCCATCACTCTGCCGAACAGATTGGTAGCCTTGATGAAGTTCGAGGGTTCACTTTCCATATACAACCGACGAAAGATCGTCACGAATGATCGAATCTCGTCGTCAGAAACTGCTGTAGTTAAGTGGTAGTCCCCGTTTGGAAGGACGGGAAGATCGCCGCCCCTCGATACTTTGCCTGGCCCCTCCTTCAACACAGCCGAAGTCTGAAGCTCCGTCAAATCCCTAACGAAGTAACCGAACAGTCGGACTTCGTCTGCCGTGAGTGCGACTTTGGCAACCGGCACAGGAGGCTTTTCGGCGAACATGTAGTCAATGTGGTATTGCTTCGCTCCATTCGGAATGAGAACTGTTTGTGGATCGCCCGTCAGGATCTGACCGATCTCGGACATCGTGATGGTTTCACCGGTCTCGTCCTCGAAGTAGTCATGGAGGGAAAACGTATTTATCGCGCCGAATGAATTTAGACGTTCTTCACCCCAGTCGCTCCACGACCCTTCGGTGAAGAGCGAACGAAACTTTAGAACCTCTCGTTCGTTTCCAATGCTCTTCGACTCAGCAACCAATTCGAGAGCCGCCCGTTTAGTGGGGGGCAATGTGGCCGTGTCGAGAATCAGATCACGGTCCTTGAACTGCTTGTCGGTTCGGTCGAAGTACCGGATTCGCCAGAAGATCAACATGTTACGTTCAATTCCGAGTTCATGTGTGTTTGCGAGCGTCAGAAGTGTAGCTCAGCGAGGCTTTTGCATTCGAGTTGTTCAGGGAGCGTGCCCAGTTCAGCGTTCGAAAGTCCTGAGGACCCTCTGAATGTAAAGTCATTGGGAGCCACTCACTCCTCAGAACTTTCGACATCGGCGGCTTGGATCGCCTTCAGACTTCGGCCATCTTTGGTTTTCCAATCATCTCGGCCGTTGGCACTTCGGCCTTGAACAACGCATGCTGCCGCTGATGGAGAGGAAAAGACGTGGTCCTGCTCAAAAGTGAAACATGTGCCTGTCGGCACGACGACTGACTGCTCGATCAAGTCTTTGCGGGCGTCCCTCATGCTTTGTGCCAGGGAAGGGGTCTCTGTGGATACCATCTGTGAGCCTTTCGCCACGACAAAACCTTTGGAATCTTCGTACCCACTGGCTTTGATTCCTTTCGCTTCGATGTACAGCAGCTCGACCGACTTTTGCCGGGGTTCAGCTGTCTCGAATACCCCAAGTCCAAGCAGTGGGAAGATGCCCAACGTATTCAAGATAAAGCCGTCTACGTCGGCTGTTTCCGCTTCGGAAAGAGTCGGAGGAGTCGGCGAGTTGGCATTGTCGAGCTTGCAGAGTTTGGCGGCCATTGCCATTTCGATCAGCCGAAACTCCATCCGCTGAACGTGGGCCTTGTTCAGGCTGTTGTCCTTGGTCACGAAAAAGATCGCCCACTCCCAGAAGTCCTTCTTCGCGTAGTGATCGTTCAAGCGATCCTTTACCGGATCTCCCTCGCCGATGTAGACCGTCGGCAGTGTGCTGTCCTCGGTTTGGCCGATCAGCACGTAGACTCCGGTTCGGGAAAACTCAGCTCGCGTAACCACCTGCTTGGAGTTTGTGCGGTTGAAGACGACGCCGATCCCGCTCCAATTGGACTTCTCAACAAGTCGAAGTCCGTCTGGATCGCCTGTTGGCAGGAAGATGCGGATCGAGTATGGGTGCTGATTGCTTTCCATGGTGTTGAGGCCCACCTCATCAGTGAGGAATCTCGCGGATTGCCCCGATTCCCAGTCATGAAGGCACTATGCTGACTGAAAGGAAGTAGCCTGTCCAGGATCTTGAAGGTACGGTGATCGACAGCTAGTCCGGAGGCTCACGAGGGGAGTTTTGGTTCCTCGGTCAGAGTTCGAATCCGCCGCAGTTGCTCCTCAATCAGCTGACGGCATTCGGGTTCGTGCCCGTAGTACCTCAGCGCAACTTGCCATTTCAGTTCTTCAGGGGGGAGTGGCCCCAGTTCGGCGATCACGCAGCGCTGGACGTTCCAGTAGGCCCACTGGTTCAGCTGGAGCATCCGCTCGATTCGCTGGGCGGGCGTCATGGCATCGACTGCGGCCCGGTAGGCGGCTTCCACGTCGGTCATCGCGAGGGCTCCGGGGGCTGTTAGGGATCACTCGGGAAGCTGAAATGGTTCGGCCTCGTCGAGGACTCGTTTCCACAGGTCTTCGATTCCCAGAGCGGCGATCCAGGTCCGCAGATAGTCTTGATCGAGGAGTTCGGCCTGCAACTCGTAGACCCGGAGAACGTCGTTGAACTGCTTTTCGCTCCCGCCGCAGCGCAGGCACCACGAGAGCTTCATGAGGATCGTGTCTTCTGGAGAGCTGACATCGACTTGCAGGTTGCCGAGATCGATGCTCTGCCGGCGGGCGAAGCGGGACTGATCGAATGCTGAGGCTGTCAGAATCCAGAAGTCCACCCTTTCGCCCGTCGTCGTTTCGAGCAGGTTGAACATCCGTTGTGATCGGATGGCTTCTGCAACGGCGGACTCACTGAGGTAGAACCGGCTTCCCGAGAATGCTCGCATCAGAGGTTGAACCTCTTTCGGTGACAGCCGAGCGACGAGATCGATGTCGTGCGTGGCCCGTGCTTCGCCCTGTAAACTCGAAGCATGTGAACCGCTCAGCATGAACTCGATCCCGAGCTGCTGGAGCGTGGTAATCACGAAACTCAGTAGTTCCTGTTGTGACATCGTTCCCGCATTTGCAGATAGACTTGCTGGAAGGCCGCTTCATCCAGATCCGGGAAACGGCGACGCAGGCCGATCCGCATCAGTTCCAGTGTCCGCTCGTTGAGTTTGAAGACTTGAGCGAGTTTCTCTTGGGGCGACATCGCGCGGAGAATCTGGAGTGTCCGCTGATGGTTGGGGCGGGGCTTTCTGGCGGGCACCGGTGAAGGCCTAGAATCGGGCGATAACGCGTCATCCGCGAATGGTGTGATATCGGTGGTGGACATCAACGTCCTCCGAGGCTGTTAACCAGCCTGTTCACCAGTCCGAGAGGTTTCGAGAGTTCTCGGTCGCGGGGGCCCGTGATTCCGTTGGGTGCGGGAACCGCGTGTCCAACCAGAGGGGAGAGAGGACGAGAGCGAGAGAGTCTGGTAGAATCTCGCAGCGACCTAACTCGTTGGTGAACAGGCCGTTACGTGCAAAAACGCTGGGTGCTCTCGCAACCAGCGTTTTTGTTAACCCGTGGGCTACGAGATTCGCAGCACCACGGGATAGCTCCCCGGCTAGGACTCGAACCTAGAACCTAGCGGTTAACAGCCGCTCGCTCTACCATTGAGCTACCAGGGAGTAAGTCGTGCGAGGCACGACAGATCGGGATTTTTGCAGCTTCCCGAATTCGACGCAATCCTGTTTGCCAACAATTTATCCGAGCGG
>CAIOHW010000170.1 GCA_903858195.1 Oligoflexia bacterium
GCCTGCACAGCCTGCTCGATCCGGACATCGAGGAGCGGCCGGGCGGCATCGAGAATGGCCCGCATCTGCTCTCGTCCTTCTTCGAGAGGAACTCCGGTCTCGCGGTCAAAAATCACTTCGTCGGGATCCACTCCCTTGGGCAGGGTCGCCCCATAGACCACCCAGCCCTGCTCGAGTCCGAGCTCCATCGCGCGCTCGGTGGCCTCCTCGCCCGCTCGGTCGGCATCAAAAAGCAGGGTGAGCTTCTTTCCGAGGCGCTTGAAGGCATTGAGGTGATCGACCGTGAGCGCCGTGCCGCAGGTGGCGACCGCGTTTTCGAAGCCTCCGGCATGGAGGCCCAGAACATCAAAATAGCCTTCGACCAGAATCACCTCGTCGGTCTCGCGGATGTGCTTCTGGGCCTGATAAAGGCCGTAGGCGAGCTTGCCTTTATGAAAGAGAAACGACTCGGCTGAGTTGAGATACTTGGGGCCTGAGTCTTTGGAATCGCTGCCGGCACTCCCGGGAATAGTGCGACCACCAAAACCCACGACCTTTCCGCGAAGATCGAGGATCGGAAAAATCACGCGCTCACGGAACAAATCAAAATGGCCCGTCCCCTTTTGCGAAGGACGGATGAGTCCCAGCTCCACGGCAAGCTCCATCGGAGCCTTTTTTGATGCAAGGAACTGCGCGAGCGGATCCCAACCGCCGGGTGAGGCGCCCAGGTAAAAGTTTCGCGCCAGCACGGCATCGGGCGCGGGATCGAGCCCGCGCTTGCGCAGGTATTTTTGAGCAACCGGAAGCGCCGCAAGACTGTCTCGGTAAAACCCTGCGACAAATCGATTGAGCTTGTGTGCGAGCTGCAGCTTTTCGCGCTCGGCCTGCCGACGTTTGGCAGCCTCGGGGTTGTCGCTGTCGGCTGCATCGGCGATGGAGCTGGGAAGCTTGAGCTTGGCGCGTTCCGCGAGCTCCTCGAGCGCTTCCATGAAAGAAAGGGCGTGAACCTCCATCACGAACTTGATCAGGTCGCCGCCGGCCTTGCAGCCAAAGCAGTGGAACATCTGCTTTTGTTCGTTGACCGTGAACGAAGGAGATCGCTCCGAGTGGAACGGACAAAGGCCGCTCCAGTTGGCGCCCTGCTTTCGAAGGACGACATGCTCCCCCACCACGTCGCGAATGCTGACGCGGTCACGGAGCTCATCCTTGAATTTTTGGAGGACGCCCTCCGGAATCCTAGCCACCGAGCTTTTCGCGAACGATCTGGTTGACGAGTTTACCGTCAGCCTTGCCCTGCACCTGCGGCATGAGGATCTTCATCACCGCACCCATGTCCTTTGCCGACTTGGCACCCGACTGGGCGACGGCCGCTTCGACGATCTTGCGGATCTCCGCCTCGTCCATCTGGGCAGGCAAAAACCCCTGCAGGAACTTGAGCTCGGCTTCTTCGTTGGCGACCAGATCCTGCCTTCCGCCCTGCCTGAACTGCTCGATCGAGTCCTGCCGCTGCTTGGCGAGCGTCTGGACGATCTTGATCACTCCCGCATCGTCGAGGTCCACACGATCGTCGATCTCGCGCTTGCGCACGGCTGCATGGAGGTTTCGGGAATAGGCGGTCGTAGCCTTGTCGCCTGCCTTCATGGCGGTCTTCATGGCTTCAGAAAGCTTGGTCTTGAGCTCGGACATGGGTGCCTCTTGAATAGAAAAGGAGACGATAGAAAAGAAGAAGCGAAGGGGAGCCGGTCAGGGCCGCCGCCTTCGCTTCTTGCCTGATGGCTTTGAAAAGTCGAAACCTGCGGGCCTTAGCGGCTGCGGGGCTTCTTAAATCCGCGCTTGCGGGCAGCAATGGACTTGCGCTTGCGCTTCACGGAGGGCTTTTCGAACGCCTCGCGCTTACGGACTTCAGCGAGAACGCCTGCCTTTTCACACTGCTTCTTGAACTTCTTGAGAGCGGCCTCAAAAGAGTCGCCTTCACGAATTGTGATTCCTGGCATGATTTTCACCCCCTTCCGTCTTGAGATTTAGAGCAGCAAAGGTCTTAGACCTGATCCGGCCAGATGGCAATGACAAAGCCCCCCCCGCCCGCCCCGGTGAGCTTGGCGGCAAGGGCCCCCTGCCGGAGCAGGACATCGATCTGCCTTTGGACGGCACCGGGCACCAGGGCCCAGATCAGGAAACTCTCATGGGCAAGCTTCATGGCCTCGGCCAGCTGCCGGAGGGTGCGCTCCCGGTCGTAGCCCGGCGACTCCCGTGAGGCCTCTAGAATCACCAGCGCCTCGAGCGTCAGGCGGGCAGCCCGCGCCATGAGCTCATCACCCCGGATCGAAGAGACCGGGTCCTCGAGCCGCTGGGCTTCGACCCTGCGGATGCACTCACTCGTCGAGGCCCGAAGCCCGGTGTCATGAAACGTCACTTTCGGAAAGGAAGGCGCCCGAAGCAGGGTGGGACCGCGCCCGCGAATAAAGCTGATCGGCTTTTCGATGGCACAGACGGCCACGTCCATACCGCTACTCTTGCCGTGAAACCGGTGCTCCAGGTGGGTGGCAAACTCGAGGAGGCCTGCTTCGGGGACTCCCAGCGGACCTGACAGCCAGCGGGCAATCGCAACGCAAAGAGCCGCTGATGAGCCCATGCCGGCTCCGGTGGGAATGGTGCTCCGGATGCGGAGAGTGCCCGAGGGAAAATGGAACTCTCGCCCCTGCTCGTTCTGCTCGTCTTGAATCATGTGGAGCAGATCTTCGACCGCCGTGCGGGCGTCTTCGGGCTCGACCCGAAATGGCAGGTCGCCAGGAGTGAACTCGAGCTCAAGCGCAAGATCGGGGTGTGGAAACGCAATGGCGGTCGCACCCCGGAGCACGGCGTGCTCTCCAGCCCAGACCCATTTGGCAGGCGCCCGTGTCCGAAATGCAGGCCAATTCATGCTCGAGCCCCCGCAAGCGCACCCGGGCCCTGCAGGTCCTGCAGGATGGAAAGCCAATCAAACCTCTGTTCGACCGCCCGCCTCACCGCCCCGGCCTCCTCGTTAGGAACGAGCAAATGGATATTCGGTCCGGCATCGAGCGTGATTGCGACCGGAAGGGAGGGCTCGGACTCGAGCCAGGCCAAGACCTCGCGGGTGGTCTCGGTCATGTAGTTGAAAGGCGGCTTCGAGGAGTGAAAGAGCCCGTGCATGTCCATCGCCTCTTCGAGGCAGAGCTCGGAGAATCGGCTCCACTCGATGGCCAGTCGATCAGACTCGAGAAGCCGGCGCAGATCGGCGTAACGTGCGGCCACTCTCTCCAATCGCCCGGGCCAGCGCTCCGACTCAAGGACGCGCGCGTGGGCTTCAGAAGATCCCACGGTCTTGGGACGGTCTTCCACGACGAGCACGAGATCTGCGAGCTTGAGCGAGGGCGAAGCCACGCGAAAGGCGCGCTCGCCTTCCCACGCGACCCAAGGTCCTTCGAACGAACGACAGGAGCTTCCCGACCCCTGCCGGGACAGGCTGGAAAGCAGCGCACCTCCCCGCTCGCCCTCGGGAAGGGCATCCATCGCCCTGGCCACGGCAAGAGTGAGCGCCGCAAATCCTGAGGCACTCGATGCGATGCCAGCTCCCGCCGGGAATCGGTTGCCCGAGCGAATCTCCCATGCCCCCAGGTCCACAAGGCCGGGCCTCAGTGCTGAGGCCACCCGAGCGATATGGCGCTGCATTTTTTTAAGCGCGAGCCCGCCTTCGATCTCCATCGGCCTGAGATCCTGCCACTCTCCAAGAGAAGACGCCCCCTGCCAGCGCAATGAAAATTCGCCGGGGCCTGACCATGCGGCTTCGGTCACGGTGCAAAGGCGATCGAGCGTGAGCGAAAGACTCGGGTTCGAGGGAAGGTTCAGGGAAGAGTCGAGCTTTCCCATGTACTTGATGACAGCAATGTTGGAGGGAGCACGCGCGATGACCCGCTTCATGAGCCCCCCAAAAGCCCGGGCTCCTTGCCCGTAATCGGGCCAAGATCCCTGAGGTCGAGGCTCGAAAGCTCGCGTTGCCAGGCCTCGGGGTCGAAGCGTGCAGGATCAATGAGAGCAACCAGCGCATCGGCCTGCATGGCACCTGAGCCCTTGATTCCCATGACGCCCGCAAGCCTGCCCAGCGCATCTCGATCACGCCGCGTGGCTCCATCTTCAAGATCCAGCGAAGCAAGCCGCTCACCGTAGTCATTCAGGGCGCGCGCAAGGCCCCCGGCGTCGGCCGACTCGAAGGACCGAATTCCGCGTTCCAAAACCGGCTCAAGCACCGAGGCCAGTCGCTCCAAGCCCGAGAGAGATGCCAGATGGTCATGAGTGGCCACTTTGCGCCCGGCCTGCTGGGATGCCTGAACCCCTCGCAAGTGCAGCTTGGAACACACATCACCGATCTGTCTCGCTTCAAATCGATCCGGATTTCCGGGCAGGATCCTGAACTCGATCACCCCGCCCATCGCCTGGGCCACGAAATCAGCGCCGCTTGGGGCAACCCCACCCGTGGGCGAGCCCTCCAGCCGGTAGCGACGCCACGCCGCCTGAAGCGGCTCAGCCTGTTTGGGCGAGACCAGCTCTGAAGCCATGAGCGCCTGCGCACTCGAGGCACCAAAGCCTCCCGCCCCCCTCCAGGGATCGCTCCAGTGCAGTGGCAAGCCAGACCCGCTGCCTCCTGGAGCCAGTATTCTTGCCGCGGGGCTATGGGGATGAAGGACCAGCTCCCCGGAGCCCTCAAAGGGAGAGCTCGAGAGTTGGAATCGAGGACCGAACGCCGCCACCAACGCGGGCCTTCCGGCCAGCACGGCGTACTCTCCCAGCAGGAAGACCTTGGACGGAGCGCTCAGCACTGGATCGCTCACGAAATCGAGGTCGGAGTACCCGACACCACTCGACCGCCGCGAAGCGCATCGAGAATCTCGCGGGCACGCGAGAGATTGATGGTCTTTTCGACCCTGAGGACCTCGGCCAGACTCTCTCGCACGCGGGCGATTTCGTGGATGTCGGCACCGGCTGCAATAGCGAGATTGGCTGCGTGCAGCTGCATGTGTCCCTTCACGATTCCAACCGTGGAGAGCGCCTTGAGGGCTCCGAGATTCTGCACGAGCCCCACTGCGGCACAGATGCGCGCCAGCTCATCGGCATGCGAGATGCCGAGGATCTTGAGAGCGACTTTCGCTGTAGGATGCACGCGGGTCACCCCGCCCACGGTTCCCACGGCAAGCGGAAGCTCAATCCTGCCGTGCAGGTCGCTTCCGTGCATGCGCCAGTCAGACAGGGGCTGGTACGTGCCGCTTCGGGCGGCGTAGGCATGCGCTCCGGCCTCGACGGCCCGCCAATCATTGCCGGTGGCAATGAGGATGGGATCAACCCCATTCAAGATGCCCTTGTTGTGGGTGGTGGCACGGTAGGGGTCGGCCTTGGCAAAGAGAGTGGCTTCTTCAATGCCGCGACCGAGGGTTGGTTCGATATTGCGAACCACCACCTCGGCGACGGCAAGCTTGCCATCGACGAGATTGGAAAGAATGCAGAGGCCCACCTTCTCGGAGGTGAGCTCCTCGATACGCGGTTTGAGCGCCTCACAGACCTGATTGATGAGATTTGCACCCATGGCATCGCACGGATCGCAGAGCAGGTGGATGACCAGCATCGAGCGGCCCGAACCGTCGGGTCGATCGAGGGTTCGAACGGCAAGGTCACGCACCCCACCGCCGCGGGCCACAAGCCCCGGCACGCAGGCGTTGGCCAGGCCGATCAAGAGGTCACGGTTGTCATGAAGGATCTGGCGGGCACGTTCAGGCTGCTCGACGCTTGGGAGCTGGACCTGTCCGATAATGAGATTTCCCCTCGAATAGGTCGTGATGCAGCCGTTTCGGGTGATCCACTTTGCAGTCGCCGAGGCCGCTGCGATGATCGACGTCTCTTCGACGGCCATCGGGATGTAGGTCAGCCGCCCATCGATTTCAAAATGGGTGGCGACTCCCATCGGAATGGGAAAGAATCCGACGACGTTTTCGATCAGGTGCTCGGCCACGTCGAGCGAGAACTGGCGCTCGCCGGTCAGCACCTCGACGTCATGCGCATCGAGATCACAGTGACGGGCAAGCCTGCCGATCCGCTCCTGGCGGGGCAGGCGATGGAATCCCTCCATCTCACTCTTATCGCGATTCATGGACCCCCCTTCCCCTGAGCGCCGCGGGTGAATTCGATCCGGTACAGAAAAGTGCGACCCTCAATTCAAACTCCATCTGCTCCATCCAGGCACGGAGCGCATTCTCGCCCTCCATGGCCGCCCGGAGCGCCGGTTGCGCAAAGCCCACCCGATGAGCGCCCGACGCAATGAGCTTCGCCGCATCGAGGCCGTTACGCACGCCTCCGGATGCCCAAATGGAATACCGAAAGTGTGAGTTGTCGGACAGGGCGCTTGCGGCCGCCCGAACCGAATCGAGCGTGGGGATGCCCCAGTCGGCAAAGGTTGCAGAGGCGGTCGACTGGAGACTGCCCGAAACGGCTCGCGCGCCCTCGATCCGGCCCCAGTGGGTGCCGCCCAGTCCGCTCACGTCAATGGCTGAGACGCCTGCCGAACCCAGCCTTCGGGCGGTGGCTTCGGAAATCCCGCAGCCCGTCTCCTTGATCACGACAGGGATTCCGGCCCCCGTTCGGTGGATGCTTGCCACCATTTCTTCAATGGCTTTGAGCCCACCGCGAAAGCGCGGCGTCCCTTCAGGCTGCAGGGCTTCTTGAAGTGCGTTGAGGTGAATCACCAGGGCCTGCGCCTCGATCGAGGCAACCAGGCGGAGCACCCGGTCGGCGTTGGACTCGGGCGAACCGCCTGCAAGCTGGGAGAGACCGAGATTGGCCAGCAGGAACGCACCGGGCGCGGACTTGCGAAGGGCCCGGCCCTCGCGGGCGAGCTCCGTGGCCTGCTCGGTGCTTTCGAACTCACGCCGCTGTGAGCCCACCCCCATGGCCCAGCCTCGCTCAGCGCAGGCATGCGCAAGGCGGTGGTTGAGGCCGGAGGCAGCCGTGTGGCCCATGGTCATGCCGGCAACAAAGAAGGGTGTCGGCAGCTCAAGCCCCAGGCAGTCGGTGGCAAGCGACACTTCAACGAGATCAAGCTCGGGGAGTGCCTCGTGTTCGAGTCGAACCGAGTCCAGTCCACTCCTGCCCGCCGCCTGATGGTCCGGCTTGAGGGAGAGCTCAATATGATCCCGCTTCCGGCCCTCGAACTGATCGAGGTCCAGCATAGGAGACCGGGGATGGCCGGGCGGATGGGACATGGAGGCCTCTCTACTCCGCTTGGAGTTCTAATTCCATAGTAAATCAGACGGGTTCTTTAGTTCAAGTTATCTTGAACTCAGCTTTTCCGGTAGTCTTGAAGCGCATGCCAAGACTCGCGTCGAGCTTTCGTCTGGTGGGGGCCTCCCTGCTGGTCTTTGTCCAGATCTGGATCTTCTGGCCAAGCTCGTTCCATCCAGCCGAACCCGTGCAGCCCACTCTGGACTCCCCCCCGGGGCCCCGGACAGCGGAGAAGCGTTTTTCGGGTTTTGATCCCCCGGAGGGCGCGACTCCTGATTACAGCATCGATGGCGTTCATTACATCTCGGTATTGAAGGGCGTCCGGCAGTGGCAGCTCACCGCCACCGATGCCGACTTTTACTCCGCCCAGCAATGGGTCCACGCCCGCTCGGTAAAAGCAGAGCTCTTTAATGGTGAAGGGCCTTCGATCCACCTGGAGGGGAAGAACGCCCGCTACTCGCTGGCCACCCGCGATCTGGACATCGGAGGCGATGTGGTGGCCCGGTTCCCGGACGGAAGCACCCTCAGGACCGAACTTCTGGAGTTCCGTCCCGCCCTGAAGCGCATCTCAGTTCCCCTCACCTATCGTGTTCGAGGCACCGGCCCCCAAGGCAGCGAGAACCGGCTCAGATTCGAAGGTTTCGGCCTTGAAGGTCGGATCGATTCCGAGGTCATGGAGCTCAGGGACCGCGCCTTCATCGAAGTTCGAACTCTCGACCCCAAAGAGCCTGCGACGCAGTCCTGGGCATCGCGTGCAGTCTATCGCCGCAAGGAGGGAGTCATGGACCTTTTCAGCGGAAGCGAGCCGGTCCGCATGGAACAGGGCACCCTCCGCTCAAGCGCAAGCCGGATGCAGGTCGGCCTTCCCCGGAAGGGGATCGACCCCTCGTTTGAAGCTCAAGAAGAAGTCCGCATCGAAGAGTGGAAGGACCTGAAACGCTCGGCCACCCCCTATCGCCTCTCAACCTCGGGGCGCGCACGGTTCGACCCGGGCACCCAACAGGTGGTCCTGACGGAATACCCCCAGGTCTATCAAGATGGGGATACGATGACAGGCGAGGTCATCCGGATCCTCCGCAAAGAGGATCAGGTCGAGATCGACAACCCGAATGCCTTCACGACGGGCGGCTCAAGGGAGTAGAATGGATCCAATGCAGGCAAAAAACACCCTCACAGCCAACCACCTTGCCAAGGCCTACTCGGGCAGGAGCGTGGTGCGCGATGTGTCTTTCGAGGTGGCCCGCGGGCAGGTCGTCGGGCTTCTCGGCCCCAATGGTGCGGGCAAGACGACCTCCTTTTACATGGTGGTGGGCCTCGTCCGACCCGATGGCGGTAGAATCACGCTCGGAGATCGCGATCTGACCGGCCTTGCCGTGCACGAGCGTGCAAACTGCGGCCTCGCCTACCTGCCCCAGGAGGCCTCCGTGTTTCGCCGCATGACGGTCGAAGACAACATTCGATCCGTCCTGGAAGGTCGGGCCTTGGGAGAAAACGAGCAGAAAGCCCGCCTGGAGCGCCTCATCGACGACTTCAGGCTCAATACGATCGCCCGTCAAAAAGCCTACACCCTTTCGGGCGGTGAGCGCCGTCGCGTGGAGGTCGCCCGCGCGCTGGCGCTGGATCCGGTATTCCTCTTGCTAGACGAACCGTTCGCGGGGATCGACCCCATTGCCGTCGGAGAAATCCAACGAATGATGGAGGTCCTCAAGAAACGGGGGATTGGCATTTTGATCACGGACCACAACGTCAGGGAAACACTGGCCATTTGCGATACGGCCTACCTGTTGGGCGACGGGCACATCCTTGAAAAGGGCACTCCGAAGTCGCTGGTCGAAAGTCCGATCGCCCGGGAGAAGTATCTGGGCGAGGATTTCCGTTTTTAAGCAAAAATCAGTTAACCTAGTCGGTAGGACCAACGATGGCATTCGAGATCAAACAAACGCTCAAGCTCGGGCAGCACCTGGTGATGACTCCCCAGCTGCAGCAGGCCATCAAGCTGCTCCAGCTCAATCGCATGGAGCTTGCCGAGGTCATCAATCAAGAGCTGATGGAAAACCCCATCCTCGAGGAGCTCGCCGACGTACCCGATGGCGAAGCTGCACCCTCGGCTGAAGGCGAAGCCGACGCACAGAGCCAGGCGGATCCCGAAAGCGAACAGCGCCGGGACGAGGATGCTTTTTCGAAGCCCGCCGCCCAGGAAGACCAGGTGGTGGCGGGAAAAGATGACTTCAACTGGGAGTCCTATGTCGAGGAGTTCAACTCCAACTCAAGCTCTGCTCCCTCGATGCGTGAGATCAACGAGGACCTGCCAAGCTTTGAAAACGCCCTGACCAAGACCACCTCACTTGAAGATCACCTGAGCTGGCAGCTCTCCATGACCCAGCTCGCCCCTCAGGAGCGCAAGCTCGGCGAGCTCGTGATCGGCAACCTCTCGGATGACGGCTACCTCACGGCAAACCTCGAGGAGATCTCGCGGGAGGCCGGCATTGAGCTTGAGGATGCCGAAGAGGTGCTCAAGATCATCCACAACTTCGATCCGGTGGGCACCGGTTCGCGCAGCCTCCAGGAGTGCCTCTCGATCCAGGCCCGCTTCATGGTGCCGAGGCAGCCGCTGGTGGAAAAGATCATCGAATCGCATCTGGGCGACCTCGAGCGCAAGAACTACCAGGGAATCGCCAAGGCGCTGGGCGTTACCTATGATCGCGTCGTACAGGCCACCAAACTCATCATGGAACTCGAACCCAAGCCGGGCCGAAGCTTCATGACCAACGACACGCATTACATCACGCCTGACATCTACGTGTACAAGCTCGCCGATGAATTCGTGATCGTCCTCAATGAGGACGGGATGCCCAAGCTCCGGATTTCGCCCTACTACAAGAACATCCTCGCGCAGGCCGGAAAGCCTGACGCGAGCGGCAAGACCACCAAGGACTACGTGCAGGACAAGCTCCGCTCGGCGGTCTGGCTCATCCGCTCGATTCATAATCGCCAGAAGACGATCTACAAGGTCACCGATGCGATCGTGAAGCGACAGCGCGACTTCTTTGAAAAGGGTGTCCAGCACCTCAAGCCCATGATCTTGAAGGATGTCGCAAGCGACATCGGGATGCACGAGTCCACGATCTCACGCGTCACGACCAACAAGTACGTGCACACCCCGGTGGGGATCTTCGAGCTCAAATATTTCTTCAATTCCAGCATCAGTGCTGCCGATGGGACAGATGCCCTCGCCAGCGAGGCCGTGAAGGAGAAGATCCGGCAGATGGTCCAGAAAGAGGATCCAAAGAATCCCCTTTCAGACCAGAAGATTGTGGAACTGCTCCGGAACGACAATATCGAGATCGCCCGCCGCACTGTCGCAAAGTACCGTGACATGCTGGGAATCCTCTCGTCTGGCAAGCGCAAGAAGGTCATCTAACCCTTTGCTTTCAAAGGAGCTGGCGCATGCAGGTCAAGACGAGTTTCAAGCACGTTGAGCCAACCGAGGCCCTGAAGAAGTTCATCGAGGACAAGTCAGCCTGCCTGAACAAGTACTTCGATGGTCGTGTGAGCGTGAGCTGGAACGTCACCTTTGAGCGTCAAATGGCCATCGCCCACTGCCATGTCGTGGGCAACAACATGGACTACTTCGGCGAGGCCGAAGCCCCGAATTTCTTTGGCGCCATCGATTTTGCGATCGAGAAGATCGAGCGCCAGGTGCGAAAGCACAAGGAGCAGGTCAGGGATCACCTGCACCGCAAGGCCTCCTGAGGCCTCCCCTCACTTCCCGAACTTTTCGTAGTTTGCGACCAGCGTCTCGATTCGCTTGATGACGGCTTCCACCGTCTTGTCGATCGGCGCCGAGAGTGCGAGACCGGCCGAATACTCGTGCCCTCCGCCTCCCAGCTCCATTGCGACCTTGTTGATCACCACCCTGCCCTTGGACTTGATCGAGACACGCACATTGCTGTCGTCCTCCTCGCGGAAAAGGCAGACCACCTCGGCATCCTTGAGCAGGAGCAGGAGATTCAAGAAGGATTGAGTGTCGTCTGCGGAGGCCTGGTGCTTCTTGCGCAAATCGAGCGCCATCTCGAGCCAGGCAACCTTGCCCCCGTGACTGACCTTGACGTTCTGAAGCATGTTGCCCAGGAGCTGGAGGTGCGAAACCTCCTTGGAAGAATAGATGGCCTGGTAGACCTCTTCGGGATTCACACCGGCCTCCACCATCTCAGCGGCGATCCGGTGGGCCTGCGGAGTTGTGCGGGCGTACCTGAAGGAGTTCGTGTCGGTCATGATCGAAACATAAAGCCCGAGCGCAATGTCGTGGTTGATCTTGGCTAGATCGAGCTCGTTGAACACATGGTGAAGCATCTCGCCGATGCTGCTCGACTGCGTATCCGAGAGCACCGAGGCGTGCGGTGGATAGGCAATCTCGGATGCGCCGCCCTTGGGCCCGACCAGATCGGGATGATGGTCGAGAAAAATGATCTTCTTCGAGCGGAGCGAAAGCTCCTGCCAGAGCTTGCCAAGCCTCCTCGGGTCGTTCGTGTCGAGGATGATCCAGAGATCACAGGTATCCCAGAGCTCGACCTGACCCGGGCCCAGCAGGACCTGACCCTTGGGATCCAGAAACTTGTAGCGCTTGGGCACAGGGTCCGGGTTGTAGACCCGGCAGGCCTTGCGGGCGCGCTTGAGGTAGTGAAAGAGCGCCGTCTCGGCACCCAGTCCGTCACCGTCAGGGAGCTGATGGGTGGAAATCAGGATCCGCTTGGCTGATGCGATCGAATCCCTGAACTTCTGGAAGTCTTTTGTCCTGGCGAGCTCGACGGAGCCCTTCTTGGTGCTCAAGGTTGCCCCGATCCCTTCCGATCCTTCTTGTGAAGGCGAGAAATGAAGATGAAATCCAAACCCGGCTCGAACGGTTCAGCAGGCACGGCAGTCAAACAGTTGGACCCGCTTTATGTGATCTTCGAGCAGCATCTTTATAATTTTCAGGATTCGGAGAGCGACCGCAAGGCGTTTGTGGCCAACGTGATCCACGAGTACCTGTCATTTCTGCGCCGCAAGAGCATTGCCATCCCACGCTCGCTTGAGGCGGCGATCGTCGAAGAATTGGCGCACCAGGTGAACCTCATGCTCACCAAGAAGATCTACGGCTGCCTTTCGATCGAGGACTTTTCCAAGAACCAGCCCCGTGCC
>CAIOHW010000171.1 GCA_903858195.1 Oligoflexia bacterium
GCAATCCGCTCACGGTGATGACGCTCCTCCGGGGCTGCACCCGGATAGGCCAGAAGCAGATTTGACTCAACCAGGGCGCGTCGCCACCCGAGTCGCGCAAGCACTCCTCCGATTCCGGCCCCGAGGGTCAGCGATATCGACCTCGGAAGAAGGGTCAGGAGCAGGGCAAACCCGCGCAGCAGCAACAGGCTCATGCGTTCAAGCACGGCAAGCTCCCTTCTGGCCTGAATCCATGGAGGCATCGACTACCGCTGCTGCAAAACCCTCCGGAACAAAAGTCGGCAGGGGCTCAAAGACTCGAACGCTGCCCGGCGCCGCTCCCAGCCCACGCCACTTCACCCAGTCCTTTCCGGTGACTGCGACGCGAAGACCCAGGCGCCCGGCCTCATCGAGACAGGCGGCAATCCAGTCAGGCGAATATCTTGCGTGATCGGGAAAATCCGTCCTCCGCTCGACTTTCCAGCCACTCTTGCGCAGAGATGCCTCGAAGTCGGCCGGCGAACCGATGCCGCTCACCGCCCAGAGCCTCTCGGATCCTTCTCCGGCCATCGGTGAAGGAAGGCAAAGCTCCATCCGCGGCAGTCCGGACGCGGGGTTCCCCCCCTTGGTGAGGATCTCAAAGCAGGGCACGTGACTTCCGTAACGGGCACCGCTCCACTCTCTGAAGAGACGTTCCCCTCTCAATGCCGGCGTCAGTGCCAGTACCTCGACATCACGGGCAAGCGCGAGATGCTGATGACCGTCATCGAGCACCACCCAGTCCGGAGCACGGATTCCCGCCTCTGCTGCCGCAGCATTTACCTGGTCAAAAGACCCTCCACGATCAGCCCCCACTCCGATCCAGGCCTCAGGCACCTGCTCATGGATCAACGCGGCCTCGTCGCCGCAGAGCTCGGGGTCTGTCACACCCACCCCCGGCGGGATCACTCCCCCGGTGCGGCTCCAGGAACCGCGATACCCACGCATGAGGACGAGCGGCACACGCCCGCGCAGGACGGCCTCCTTGAGGAGCGCCACGACGATGGGAGTCTTGCCGCTACCGCCGGCCTGGAGATTTCCCACCGAAACCACCGGAACCGGCAACTGCCTCGATCCAAGAACGCCCCAGACAAAAAGCCTGCGGCGAAGCGCATTGACCACGCTCCAGGCGAACGAAAACAAGCGAATCATCTCCGCTCACCCCAGAGCTGGATCAGGCCACGGGCCACGCGCTCACCTGCCGGCACTCCAGAGGCCCCCTGCAGTGCCTGCTCTCGGATGCGCCTGAGCCCCGTGAGCATCCGCTCGCGTTCTGCCGGATCATCAATCAACTGGAGCAGCTCAGCCACAAGGCGAGCGGCCGTCATGTCTTCGTGCAAAACTTCGGGCACCACACGCTCTCGAGTGAGCGGTCCCTGCTCGTAGAGGTTGGCAAGCGACACGGGCCCCGCGTAGCGGATCACGCGCTTCACTGCCCAGCTCGTGAACTGACCGGGTCGGTAGGCCACTACCATCGGGCACTCCAGGATGGCGGCCTCCAGCGTGGCCGTGCCTGACTTGACGAGGGCAAGGTCCGATGCGCGGAGCACCCATCCTGAGCCCCCCTGCATCCACTCGACGCGAGAGTCTCTTTTCCATTCCGACAGGCTGACCGTCTCCGGAAGTACGACCACCACCCGAAATCCCCTGCGGCTCCCCACCTCCAGCGCGGCCTCAAGAAAGGGCCCTAGATGGCTCTGCAGCTCCGAGCGCCGGCTCCCCGGAAGCACGGCAAGAACCCTTTCATCCGCCGACCATCCGAGTTTCTTTCGCGCCTCTTCGCGCGAGACCGCCCACGGAAGCTCCTCAAACAGGGGCGAACCCACGAACTCAGCTGCGATCCCCGCCTGCTGGTAGAGCGGAGCCTCGAAGGGCAGGATGCAGAACACGCGGTCCACCCACTTCTTCATCAGCCCGAGCCTACCCCTGCGCCAAACCCAGACCTTGGGTGGGATGAAGTAGGCGATGCGCGCGCCCAGTGCCTTGAGCTTCGGTGCCACGTTGAAATGGAAGCCCGGATAGTCCACCAGCAATGCAACTTCCGGCCGCCGCTCCTCAGCCGCTTCGAGCAGTGCGCGCCGGGCCGAGAGGATGGTCCGGAACTTCGAAAGCACTTCGAAAGAACCCATGACGGCCAGGTCTTCCGCGCGGGCGACCGCCTCAAGTCCCTGCGCCCTGAGCGCCGGTCCCCCAATCCCGAAGATCGAAAGGTGCGGCACCTGCTTTCGAAGCGCTGCAACCACCTGGGCTGCATGCAAGTCCGCCGAGGTCTCGGCGGCCGAGACCAGGAGCCTCATTACCGCGCCGTGCCGTATTGGCTGGATCGGATGAAGGAGACGAACCGCCGGATCTCCTCGCGGTCGCCGTACTGCGACTCGATCTCGAGCAGGCAGCGTTCCTTTTCGACATCGGCCCTCATCCAGAGCTTGATGGACTCATTGATGACCGAAATCGTGTCGGCCGGAATCCCGCGGCGACGGAGGCCGACGATGTTCGTCCCCTTGATGGCGCAGGGCCTGGATCCGATGGCGATGGCAAAGGGCGGAATATCCTTCTCGACCCCCGAAAATCCCGCGATGTAGGCATGGGCTCCGATCCGAACAAACGGACCCACTCCGCACATCCCGCCCATGGTGACGTAGTCGTCGAGCACACAGTGACCTGCAAGTCCCGCCGAGTTCGCAAGAATGCAGTGGTTGCCAATGATGCAGTCATGGCCCATGTGCGTGTAGGCCATGAGCAGGTTGTGGTCCCCCACCACCGTCTTTCCGCCCCCCTGCTGGGTGCCCAGATTCAGGGTCACGCACTCGCGGATGGAGTTGTGGTTGCCAATGATGAGCTCCGTATCCTCGCCCTTGTACTTGAGGTCCTGCGGGATCATTCCAATCGACGAAAACGGGAAGAAAGTATTGCCCTCGCCGATCGTGGTGCGGCCGTCGACCACCACATTGGCAATGAAACGGGTACCCTTGCCGACCTTGACCTTGGGTCCGATCGAGCACCAGGGCCCGACCTCAACGGACGGATCGAGCTCGGCCGTAGGATGAATGATTGCGGATGGATGAATCTTTGAATCGCCTGCGACCATTTTCGGCCCCCTCAGTTTCCGTTCATTCCGAGATTTGCGAGCAGCTCAGCCTCGACGACCTTCTGGCCATCCACGAAGCCTGCTGCGTTGAATCCCCACATGCGGCCCCGGCAGCGCGTGAGCTCCGCCTCAACCCGCAGCGAGTCACCGGGGATCACAGGCTTCCTGAAACGCGCACCATCCACTCCCACCAGGATCGTCTGGAACTTGCCTGCCAGCTCCGCAAAGCGCGACTCAATGAATGGGTACAACGCAAAGCTTGCGACCTGGGCCATGGTTTCAATCTGGAGCACCCCAGGAACAATCGAATAGTCCGGGAAATGACCCGGAATAAACGGCTCGTTGAAAGTGTAATTCTTGAGGCCCACTACTCGCGTGCCCACCTTGTCAGCGCCATTGTTGATGTCGAAGTGGGCAAGGTCACCCTTGGGGTGGATCTCCAGGATGCGGTCCACCAGCAAAAAGGGCGCCCGATGCGGCAGGAAGGCCCTGATCTTTCCGATGTCCAGATGATATCGGTTCTTTTCCAAGCTCACGACTCGTCCCCTTTTTTGTGGATGACCCGGTTCAGATACGCGTTCACCTTGAGATGCTCGCGAAGCGGCCGCTGCGGACTCCCCGCGACGTTTGCCCCGGCCGGCACATCCTTGGTGATGAGCGATGCCGCACCCACCATGGCTCCGTCTCCGACCACGGCCTTATTCACGACGCAGGCCTGCCCGCCGAGATAGGCATACCGACCCAACACGGAACCCCCGGCAAGCCCAGAGCAACCGCAAAGAATCGCGCCCTCGCGCGCCACGGCATTGTGGGCGATCTGCACCAGGTTGTCGGCCTTGACGTGGTCTTCGATCACCGTGTCGCCCAGAGTGCCACGATCCACGCAGCTATTGGCGCCGATTTCGACATGATTGCCGATTCTAACACCACCCAGA